>JAHJLO010000119.1 GCA_018821685.1 Patescibacteria group bacterium | reverse complement strand
CTCGATGACAGTATCGTCTGCAAAGGCGGGCGTAGCACCCTGATTGGGTAGGTTGAGCACCAGTTCGTACGGTGTTGGTGACGCCAGCGCCCGAATCACATTGACAGCTAAATCACCAAATCCCGCCGAACCCCGATAGAAGCGCAGTTGCGGCGCCGCCTTTTCCCCTTCACTTGCAAAGTGTGTGTAGTACTTGGCAAGCGACGCCGCGACCACATCGCTACGCGGCCCGACGCGCTTTGCCTGGGCGACAAAGGCTGCGGGGAAAAGATAATAGGGTAAATATGAATTCGGCCAGTAGCCGGGATTCTCGCCGGCTAAACGCAGTGAGAATTCAAAGCGCAGCCTGTGCTCCGCGTCGAACTCCGGCGGCGCCACCAGCGGTACCGAAATTTCTCCTAACGGAACATTATCGAGCAGGATATGGCTATACCAGGTTGCGTGGTTAAGACCATTGCAGCGAAATTGATAAGAGCCCTGACCACCAATCGCCTGGACGATTGCCTGCAGATCTTCATCCGATTGATCACAGAGACCGATCACCTTCACGCCACCGTGATCGATCAGTGCCTGGGTAACAATGTTACTCGGGTTGGTGTAGTTGAGGATGAGCGCCTGCGGCGCTAATGCTTGCACCGTGTCCGCAACGCGTAACGCTTCTGGCACCGAGCGTAGGGCAAAGAAGAAGCCACCCGGACCAACAGTCTCCTGGCCGGGAATATCAAACTCCAAGGGCAGCGTTTCATCAATGCGGCGGGCCGCCAGGCCACCTGGACGGGTCGAATTTAGAATGAGATCGACCCCTTCAATGGCAGTTTCCAGCGAGTCGGCAACCTCAACCGTAAAGGCCCCGGCGTTGCGGGCCATGGCAGTAGTGAGCCGTGCAACAATGGCCAGCCGGCTGACATCGGTATCGTACAGCCGCACCGTTTTCAACGGCAATTCAGTGGCGTGCAGAATTAATGCCTGCAGCAGCCCCGGGGTGTAGGCACTACCGCCCCCCAATATACTCAGGATTTGCATAAAGCTCCTTCTGTGAGATCAGCCATAATGCTGGGATCGTTGACTAGCCCACCGGTTTGCTTTAAAATTCGTGCAGCAGCACGGGTGCCGAGCTGAACTGCCGCCTTCGGTGTGGCACCGCGCAACATACCTGCAATCAGACCGCCACAGAACGCATCACCGGCACCAGTTGGATCAATTACCTGCGCAGTTAAAGCCGGAACCCGCAGCATCGTTCCATCAAGCACGCCACAAACACCGTTGGCCGCAAGGGTTACAAGCACCGAATCTGCCGCGACGGCCAAACGCTGTGGCGCAGTCGCGACATCGCCACAGGCCGCCAGCGCTTCATTCTCGTTGAGCACTAGCAGATCCCAGGCAGGGCTTTTGCGCTCGACAAGTTGACTTAGCTGGCGCGGGCTCCAGCTAGCACTGACTGAAATCCGCGCACCATCCCGCCGCGCTTGTGTTAGCGACTCTTTAAGCCGATAGGCCTCTTCCAGACCTGGCACGTGCACCCACCGACTTGTGGGCAGATGCTTAACCTTTGTCAGTACCTCAAAATCGCTCGTGCTCACAAAAGAACGGTCACTGGAATTAGAGAAGACCAGCGAAATTGCCGGGTTATCGCTCGCAGCGAGTGGTTCAAGCCTAATTCCCAGACGTTTTGTCAACAGCACCACCGCCTGATCGACAATGCCCTGCCCCAAAGGGACGCACAAGGTTACGTGCAATCCCAGGGCAGCGGCGACCGTCGCACTGTTGAGTGCTCCACCCAAGGCCAGTTGTATGCCGTCAACAAACAATTCTTCCCCTGCGGGTGGGCGCTGATGAGGTGGTACAAAAACTTCAAAATAGGCCATCCCTACAACGACAAGATCAGTTTTGCGTTCGTCCATTAGACGCTCCGAACTGCCTGCATAAATTTATCGCCCCATTGCACTACATCGTTTTCGGTGACGATGGCGGCCATTCGTTGGCAACGATAGGCAATCTCATCCACGCCCATGGTGAGTGCCTGATGGAGCATTTTAGACATAGAGTTGGCATCGTAAGGATTAGTCAGCAGTGCGCCATGTAGCTCAACCGCAGCGCCAGCAAATTCTGAAAGAATCAGAACCCCGGGAGTTTCGGTGGCGTTTTTAGTGGCGACATATTCCTTGGCAACCAGATTGAGCCCGTCACGCAGTGGCGTGATCCAGGCCACGTCGCACGCCACGTAGTGCGCAATGACCTCTGAATAGGGCAAGGAACGATAGAAATAGTACACTGGTGTCCACTCAAGGGTTGCAAAGCGGCCATTGATGCGACCAACGATCTGATCAACCTCAATCCGCAGGTTTTTATAAACCTCCATGCCCGGGGCTGCGGGCGTGATGATGTTGAGCAGGGTAACGCTACCAAGCAACTCCGGGTGATCTTCGAGCAAATGTTCGAAGGCTTGCAGCTTTTCGAGCGACCCCTTGACGTAATCGAGCCGTTCAATCGAGATAATCCCCTTGACGCCGCCTAACAATTCTTTTACAGAAGTGATCTTCTTCTGCACGGCGGGTTTCATAACGATTTCTGCAATCAGCTCGACGTCAATCCCGACAGGATGGGCTCCCAGTGCCACACGGCGGCCAGAAACCTCTATGGCCGAGGTCATTGAATCGACGCCCAAGGCGCAGCCGTAGGTCACAAATGCTGGCGCGCAAGAGATTGATTCGAGGACATCGAGGGGTGAGTAAGAACGCACCGCATCGACGAAATTTTCAACATAGCGTGGAATATGAAAGCCGACATAATCACATTGCAGAAGGCTGCCAATGATCTCGCGCCGCCAGGGTAGGATGTTGAATACGTCGCTCGAGGGGAAGGCAGTGTGGTGAAAAAAAGCGATGCGCAGGTCCGGCCGCAGTGTCCGCAAAAACGCCGGTACCATCCACAAATTGTAATCGTGGATCCAGACAATCGCGCCTTCGGCGGCTTCTTGTGCCGTCTGCTCGGCGAAGATGCGGTTCACTTCAAGGTAGCGTTCCCAGTGGGACTGATTAAAATTTGCAATGCTCGGAAAGGAGAATATAATTGGCCAGAACGCCTCCTTCGAAAATTTCTTGTAAAAGAAATCAACATCTTCTTCCGTCAGGGCAATCCGGGCGACCTGTAGGTTCGGATAGTTTTTGCTGTCAACCGCGACATGCTGAATGAAATCCTTGGGGGCACGACTGGCCTGCAGCGACCAAGCAACCCATGAGCCGTGGCGCGCACCGGCAAAAAAACCGAGCAATGTCGGAATGATGCCATTAGGGCTTTTAGGTCGTTTGTGTTGAACCACCCCATCTTTAACCACCTCGTCAAACGGCGGCCGATGATAGACCATGACCAGTTCGGCCTCGCCGCGCTCATCCATACGGCGTTGTGCCTTGCGAGTACTTTCAATCTGAGTGCCATGGTGTGCTAGACCCGCTAGAATTCCGCCACAACCTTCATCCTTGGCAATAAAGACGCGTGGCATTTTACGAACCCGCTCAATCAACGCGGGTTCGGCCCCGCCGACGACCACTCCGTGAAAACCACTGGTGTACATGGAGAGGTCGTTCAAAGTGTCACCAGCGACAACAACAGCTTCCAGATCGAATCCTTCGACTGTGGCAAGTTGCTGCAGAGTGGCGCCTTTATTGACGCCACGCGGCAGAACATCAAGATATCGGCTCGCGGAAAAGAGCAGGTCGCAATCAAGGTCCTCAACTGCCAGGCGTAATTCGTCGTTGATCCCCCCCTCGTTGACGAAAAACGAGCAGCGTCTTTCCTGGGGCACCGTTTGTCGCAGTAACAGTGGAAACCTGGCGAGCTGCTGCAGGACAAATTGCGAACCGGGCCAGCGTGCGGCGATGTCATGATGAAGAGGGTCGACCGGGCGCAGGTCGCCATGCACTACCGTCGCGCCAACATCGGCAATGATGTAGTCGGGCTGCGGCAGGGTCGAATCACTGAGCAGGGGGATAATCGACTCCAGCCCTCGGCCGGTGACATAAACCAATTTTGCCCCGACTAAGTCACCACTGAATAGGTCACGGACACGTCGTCGTGTTTCTTGTGTTCCGGCGAGCAGCGTCCCATCGAGATCAGTCGCCAGCACTAAATTGTGCGAACTTATCGGGGTTGGCAGATGTTGTTGATTTGTTAAATGCAAAGTAAATCTCCTCTTGATATATGGCGTGACTGATGGCCGATTTGTGGACCGCGCCGCGGCTCCTCGGGTAGGGATCGGAATTACTCGGCCGTCCTACCCACCCTACCGTACATAGGATACAATTACACATTAAGGTGAAGAAGGTTTTTCCAGATGGAGTCTACGACACTCCTCGCGGACAAAGTCGTGGAATTGGATTTTATTGACGCTATCTTCCACGAATTATTAGATAATGATGCCAGGCGAATAAATTTGGTGATGGATATTTTTTCAACTCACTCGCCAGGGGCATTATACGAGACATTCACCCCGGAACAGACCAAGGCATTGTGGGATCGTTTCGACTTTGTCTATCTCCCAAGCACGGCAGTTGGTTGAATATGGCAGAAATTGAATTGAACGTCTTGATAGGGCAGTGCCTTGATCGTCGAATCGATGACGTTGAAAAAGTTCGGCGGGAAGTGGCTGCCTGGCAAGAGCACAGAAACAATAAAGAAGCTAAAGTCAACTGGCAGTTTACGACAGAGGATGCACGGTAAAACTATCTCATCTTTATCCGAGACTCGACAGTTGACATGACACTAGCTGCCGATTGTGTCAGTCAATAAGCAACCCTGTTAACAAATTTGGTGTTGCAGAGATTTCATCGTCCACCATCATGG
>JAHJLO010000040.1 GCA_018821685.1 Patescibacteria group bacterium | reverse complement strand
TTGATGCGGGTGCTTTACTTATAACAAATATAAATAGAATAGATGTTATAATTACAAAAATGAAAACAAATAAGAAAAAACTTGAAAATTTTCTTAAACTTTTTTTAGTAGTTTCTTTTTTGTTTTTAATTTATTTAATTGTTTGGTTAAATATTACAGCTAAACAAACTGAAGATAATATATATGATGTACTTATAGGAGAACCTATTCCAAAGGCTGAGAGAAAAATATTTTATCTAAACCCATCTCTAAAAGATTTTTTTATTGAAAAAGATTTATTTAATATAGACCGGGTTGAATACAAAACTAAAAACTACGATGTAGCTTTTAAATATCCTTCTGATTTTAGATTAGTCAAAGACAAAATCAACACTAGAGAAAACCATAAAGAAGGTAAAGAATGGGAGGATATCTATTTTCAAAGTTACAGTCGCAAACAAAAAGTGGGCTTTGGTTTAAAAATAAATCCTGGTGATATCGGAATTCCTATAAATAAAAGATTCAAGGTAACTAGTGAAAATGGAATTAAACAGGTTGTTTTAGAAAAAGTTTATGATTATTCGAACGACGGAAATGGAATGATTGAGGAAGGGAGAATGATTTTGGACGCACGCTGGAAAGAAGGAGACGACTGGTTTTGGTTTATTTTTAGTTACCAAACCGATAGTGAACTTGATGGAATTGATTATGAAAAAATGTTTAAAGATATTATAAAAAGTATTAACTCTAATAATCAATATGAATAAAAAAATAGAAATAAGTATCTTGATATTTGTTATTTTGGTCGGAACAGCAGTATTTTTTTCAGACAAGAAAAAGAAAGATCAAATTGAAAAAAGAAGAGAGGAAGTCTATGAAATGTTCCAACCCAAAAAGCAAAAAGAAGTTGATTTTGTTGCAGGAACTTATTCCACAGGGATTTCAGTTGATGGTAAAAATGAGTCGCTAAAACTGAGTCTTTCACCCATGAGACCTACTCAAGAAGGGGCTCGAGCATCGTTAACAATTTCTTCTGCCGATAAAAATTCTTCTGTTTGGAAATTAGGAGGGTGGGATTTTACTGAAGATGGAAATGTAATGGTTAACCTCAACGGAACGGATCAAGGGTCTTTTGACGAACCTGAGATATTTGAATTTGCTATTCAAAAAGATTTATTAGTAGCCACAAAATATAATAAAAATATTTATAACGTAAAAGATTTAATTTTTAAAAAAGAAATTTTTTCTATTGAGCCAGTTGGTACTGTTGATATAACGCTCTGCGGTAAAAAAATAAAAGCTGATAGTGTTGTTTTTGGAGGACTTAATTTTATTAAAGTTTTTGAAAAAATCGTAGGAGAAAATCCAAAAGCTGACTTTTGCAATAATATATATAATATAAGCTATAATTTTTTTGATGAAACCCTTGGAGTATCAGTTAAAGAATGGCGCTGGAAAGAATCAGGGGGATATATTCCAGAAGAAAACGGTCCTGTTAATTCACATGTTATGGTTTTGTATTCAAAAAAAGACCTTCGTCAATCAACAGACCCTTTTAATCAATCTTTATTCATTTATAAATTTAATTTTGATAAAAAAGAAGTATCCTCACTACAAGCTTTCGATGGGAGTTTCCGCGTTATTGGTTCCATTGAAGAAAAAGATTATGATAATTCCTTAAGAGGTCTTTCTATAACAGACGAATTAGTGGCTCATTTTAAACTTATCGATTCAGAATCAAATATTCAAATAAAAACATCGACTTTTAGCTGGAAAGGTGATGATGGATATAGAATTTTAATTCCGACAACCGAATCGTTTTTTGTTGCGAAACACAGGAATCCTTTGTCTGATTTTCGTATTATCCCAAATCAACACTATTACCAAGAATTAGCAATTATTAAACAAGTATTTGCTAAAAGAGATTTTATTTTAGATGAAAAAAATTCCTCAAAAAATATACTTGATAAATCTTTTTATGATTATATTCAAGCCTATAAAAATGGGGTTGAATTGTGTGAAGTAATAGTTAACCCAGATAGTAGTTCTTATGGTAGTGAAACCAACTTTGATACAGGTTATAAATTAAGTGTCTCTTGTGGAAATACTTTTGATAAAGTCTACTCTGAACAAATTCCTTTTATCAAAGCTGTTAAAAATTTCAAACCAGAGTATAAAAACTTAATCGTTCGTATTCACGAACATAGCGGGGATTTTTTCAAAGTTGGAGTCGGAGGTTTTAGAGGAGGTTCGTCTGCTGTTATAAAAAAAGAAGGTGAAAATTATCGAGTTTTATATATTAGCCAAGAAGATCCTAGTTGTAGTTTAATAGAGGAAGAAAATATTCCAAACGAAACTCTCAAATTATTTAACATAAAAGGTTGTTATGGTGGAGATAATGGATTTATTTGGTTCAACCAATAATTGGGAATTAAAAAACCCCGCGATGCATAAAGCAAAGCGGGGGGGGGTGAGTAATTATTTACTCAATTTTCTAAGGACAAAGGAATAATTTTTACATCCGTGAGTCCCTCTTTCAAAAAACCAAGTCTTTTAGCAAGACCAAAGGAGCAATCAATGTCCCTTGTATACTGACCTTTTTTATCTTTAGTATAAGGACCCCTATCCTTAACCTGTGCAATGGCAGTTTCGCCGTTATCAAGGTTAGTAAGCAGAACTTTTGTCCCCAAAGGCCAGTTACGATGGGCAATCAGAATTTCGTTCTGGTTGAAAATTTCACCATTTGCCATCCTTTTTCCATGAAATCCGGGGCCATACCAAGAAGCAACGCCTTTATAAGCCTTCAGGTTTGGTTTAGGAATCAAAAGAATTTGACCCGGCTTCAACAATCTCCGGTTAGAAGGAAACCCATTAATCTTCCTGATATCTCCAATATTTACGACATACTTACGAGAAAGCCGGAAAAGGCTATCTCCTTTGATCACCTTGTGGACAAGAAACGGAGTGTCTCTTGTCTTAGTTTTAATTTTTGTTTCGTGAGTATAAATTAAACCAAACAAAAACAAAAAAGTTAACATCAAAGCCAAAACCCATAAGATTTTCATAAAACTTTTCATCTTGCACTCCTTAAAAGATATTTATTTAGATAAATTAATGAACGAATTTCTGATGTGAAGTATACTACGAATCTGTATGATTGTAAATACACACTGATAATTTACAAATTTTAAACTAAAAACAACTTATTATCTAAGATAATAAGTTGTTTTTAGTTTTAATACAAATGTTTTTTTGAAGATTTCTGGGTTGCTTCGTCTAAAGGCTCGTGAAAACAAATTAAGGCTCGTTTTTACGCAACGAAAAAAGACGAACAAAAATTAACGAACCAAAAGTTTATCAGCTCGTTCAGGCTCTGCCATAATTTCTTCAACGGTCTTTTCCATTCTCATAGCCCATCGAGAACCTTTAACTAAAATAACATCTCCTTTTTCAATTATCTTCTTTAAATATTCACCAGCTTTTTTAGAATCTTCAAATTCTATAACATTTTTCTTCGTCATTTTTTTACCCAATGCCCCTTTTGCTGTATCTTTAGATCTTACTCCCACAGTGACAAGAATATCACAAATTCCAGCCGACAACTCCCCTATTTTTTTATGAGAATCAACTGTGTATTTACCAAGCTCCATCATATCTCCCAACACAGCAATTTTTCTTCCGTTAGTTTCTATCTCGCTCAAAGTTTCAAGCGCAGTCTGAACAGCCAAAGGAGAAGAGTTGTAAGAATCGTCAATAATAAGAGAGTCTTTAATTCCATCAATTAGTCTCATTCTTCCTGGTTGAGCTTTGTGTTCTCCCGACAAAGATTGTGACATTTCAACCACGTTAAGTCCTTGTGTGGAACCCACGGCAATGGCAGCCAAGGCTGGGTAAATATGTGTTATGCCTAAAATACCTTTTGTATTCACGGGGACACAACTTCCCTTATGATTAGCCTTAAAAGTAACCCCGGAAGCCTTGTTATTTTCATATAAAACTCCCGTGTTTGAACCCATAACATCAGCACCTTCATTTAACCCGTAGGTCACTGTTTTTTTATTAAACTCATTTTTCATGGACAATACGTCTTCATCGTCGTAATTCAAAATTAAAAAACCATCTTTCTTTAAATATTTAGCAAGTTGTTTTTTTTCTTTTATTATATCTTTAGGAGAACTAAAAAATTCAACATGCGCAGGAATCTCAGCAAAACGAGTTATTACCGCGATATCCGGTTTTAACCACCTTGCAATGTTTACAATATCACCAGGGTGATCCGCACCAACTTCTAGAACCAACCATTTTGGATAATGATTTTTAAATAATATCAAAAGCAATCCTTCAAAGATATCCTTAAACCAAATAGCTGGGTTGTTTCCCCCATTCTGACAACCCAAAACACTTAGAGGTACGCCAATTTCACTATTAAAACTTTTTTCACTTTTTCTTACGAAAAAAGATGCGCTCAAGACAGTATAGATACTGTCTTTGGCTGTGGTTTTTCCAACGCTTCCCGTAACCGCTACAATCTTTGGTTTATATTTTTTCAAAACCAACCTTGCTTCCAAAGTAAGGATTGAAACTATTATTTTTTTAAATATTTTTTTCATTAAAATTTATTTTTATCTATCAGGAGGTATCTCATAATAATTTATCAAAAACTTTGTCGTGTTCATGAAAGGTTCTGTTAAGGTATGAGAAGCATAGGCTTCCCCTCTCGGATTTACAATATAAAAGAAAGTAATGAACCTCGGTTCATATGCGGGGAAATAACCAAAAAAACTGTGCAAATATTGATCATCATAATATCCCCGACCATCTTCTTTTGCCATTTGAGCAGTTCCTGTTTTAGCCGCGATACTATAATTATCCATCTTTACAGTTCCTCCCATCAAAGCATCATCAACAACTTTCACCAACATCCTCGTGATTTCATCAGAAGTGCTCTCTTTAAAAACCCTCTTACCTTCATCATAAAGCAACTCTCTAGATAATCCTATTCGATATTTAATACCTGTTGATAAATGAGGAGTGATAAGCTTACCACCATTGGCTAAGGCAGACAACGCCCTAACTGTCTCTACAGGAGTTAAAGCAATTCCTTGTCCGAAAGAAGCCGTTGCATATTCAAGATCTCTTGTACTCTCCAAGTTAGAAACAAGTCCATAGGTTTCATTTGGTAAATCGATTCCTGTCTCCTCCCCAATTCCCAAATCCAACATATAATCAGCAAATTTTTCATTTCCAACTTGGCTCACGACGAAAGAGACCCCTGTGTTAAGGGATTGATTAAGAACCTCCTGCATCGGAACAACTCCTCGACCCCTACCATCATAATTTGAAATCTTAGATCCGTTTAAGATTAAATACCCCTTATCATCGTATGTAGTCTCAGCAGTCACAGCTCCTGTATCCAAACCAATTGCCATGGTCAAGGCTTTTATAATAGAACCCATCTCAAAAACATTTTCAACAAAGGGGTTACTAAATGTTGCGGTTTCTTCGTGGGCAAAATCATTTAAATCAAAATTTGGATTGACTGCCAAAGCATAAATTTTCCCGTCATTTGGATCCATAATAACTCCCATTGCTGATTCAGTTTCAAATTTTTGAGAAACTTTTTCTAATTCAGTTTCCAAAAATGACTGAACAGAAGGTTCAATACCTAAAATAACATCTCCTTCTTTTTTGCCTCCACTTACGGAATCACCAATGTTAGAAAAGACTTCCGCAAAAAAGTTTACATAGAGATTATCATCTTTTCTTTGGAGTAAATCATTATAATATTTTTCAATTCCATATCGTCCTTCAATATCATCTCCGATAAAACCAAGAAAACCAAGGGAATGAGAAGCAAGGGTTCCTCCTGGATAAAATCTCCATCTTTGTTTATACATACGAACACCTTCTATCCCTAACCCGTCAATCTGATCGGCAATCTCTTTACTCTGCCTAATTAAAATTTCTTCATAGGGGTCATCTTTTTTATTAGCTTTACTAAAAAAAATTCCTGAATCAATCTCGACGATTTCAGACAATTGTTCATAGGCACCCTGAGGATCTTCTAAAACCTTAGGATTTATAGCGAGGGTATAACCTGTTTTTAAGGTAGCGGCTGAAACAAGCTGACCGTCTTTATCTTGAAAGTAAACAGAACCTCTACTAAATATACTTTTGTTAGGTGCCGTATATTGTCTGTCAGCCTGATCACTAAAAGCCTCACCATTCATTACCTGCAAAAAATAAAGTCGACTAATTAAAAGAAAAGCTACAAAAAAAATAGCTAAGGATAAAATATTTATTCTAGATAATTTAAAAAATTTCATGAACTCCAATAATTAGGTCATTAAATTAATAAATTTTCCCTTTTTATTAATCTTAACGAATTAAAAAAATGATTACTTATTTGTTAACAGACCGAGAACTTTAATCTTTTCTCAAAGAAATCCCCTGGCTAGGAAGTTTCCTCGACGCAAATTTTATATTATTAACATCATAAAATCCAGATAAATAGGCATAATCAATTGTTATGTTATTTTTTAAAGTCATACAATCGGATTCCAATTCACTAATTTGTGAATTTAAAACAACGATTTTTTCTTCTAGATTTTCTCTTTCAACAATATTTAAGATAGTTTTATTTACGAAAAAAGCATAGGACATCGCTAAAAGAAATAATAAAACAACCACAATCCAAAAAATTTTCTTTT
>JAHJLO010000039.1 GCA_018821685.1 Patescibacteria group bacterium | reverse complement strand
AACCCTGATCCTCGATAGCGGAGTGAAGAAGATTACTCTTATTGGAGGGGAGCCTACTTTATGGAGTCACTTATTTGAGTTCAATAAATTTTGCCGAAATTTGGGTATAAAAACTCTGATAGTGACGAATGCTTTAAGATTTTCCGATGACACTTTTTGGGAGAGATATAAAGAAAATCCAAATGATTCAGCTGGGATATCTCTGAAAGGACACAGTAAGTCGTCCTATAAAGAAATTGCTGGTATTAATGATTTTGACTCTTTGGTGTCTGGGCTGAAAAGAGGTTTAGATTTTTTCCAATGCGGTGTTCATACTGTGTATAGTTCTCCTGATCCAGAAGGACTTGTTGATACCGCAAAGTTTGCAAAAGAAATAGGAGCTAAGCATTTAAAGATTGGTTTTTGCAAACCAACTATAACCAAAAAAGGTCCTGACGGTAGCTTCATGTTACCACCTAGCCAAGTCGTAAATAACGTATTGAATGTATATGATGAGGTTAGTTCCATTATGGAGGATAGGATAAGTTTTTCAATGAATCTTCCTCTGTGTTTGTGGCCTGAAGAGTTTCTTGAATTACTCTCTTCAAAAAAAACAAATGATAACCTTGTGCCAATTACGGCATAAATCAGGTTTGATTTTTGGTACATCGGGAGAGATTATCGCATGTAATTCTTTATTTGATTATCCTCTTGGTGAATTTGGAAAAGATTTTTCTAAGGGTGAAGAACTCTTATCTTTTCTAAATTCTACTTCGGTTGTTAATTCTTTCAGTAGATTGAACAATTATCCTTCTGAGAAGTGTGTTTCTTGTAAGAAACATTCTCTATGTGGAGGTGGTTGCGTGATGCTTTGGTCAGTGTACAAAGCAGACGAGGTCATAACAGGTTTTGATTAAAGGAGATTTTTTAGAAAAAGCAACAGCGAGTAAGATAAATTATCTACTCGCTGTTTTTTATTTTCTAAAAGCTAATTTATAAGAAAATCAAAAGTGATTTGAAACATAGCGGTATTTTAGAGAATTTTCCAAAACTAGAACTTCAGAACTAATTTTTATTTTACATCAAAGATTCTTAACAAAATCCCATACTGTTGAGATATTATGCCAAGCGAGTGCATAATCGACAATAATAAGACTAAATATTAATATAATTAAGGAAATTAACCAATGTCGATAAAATATCTTAAATATCTTGATAAAGAAATTTAATATCAATGAGATCATAGACCAGATCAACCAAATAGGATTAATATAATTCCATATATTTTGTGCAAAGAAAAGGTGTCAGCCACCTTTTATGATATAATCTTATCATGGGAAGAGCTTTAAGAGTAGATGTAAAAGATCAAATATATCATGTATTAAATCGTGCTAACGCTTGTTTGCAAATTTTTGATAATGACAAAGATTATCAGATGTTTGAGGAAATTTTAGAAGAAGCAAAAGAGAAGTTTGATATGAGAGTCCTTGCTTATTCAGTAATGCCAAATCATTGGCACTTAGTTTTGTGCCCCAAAAAAGACGATGACCTAAAACTTTTTATGAGTTGGTTAAGTAATACTCATACAAAAAGATGGCATGCGGTAAAGAAAACAATAGGACAGGGACATTTATATCAAGGCAGGTATAAGTCGTTTATTTGCCAAGACGATTCACACTTTTTAACTCTTGTTCGTTATGTAGAAAGAAATCCTAAAAAAGCTAATTTAGTAAAAAAAGCAGAAAATTGGAAATGGGGAAGTGTCTGGAGAAGAGAGAGCGGAACCGAAAAACAAAGGAAACTACTTTCAGAATGGATTATTTCTGAACCCAAAAGTTATTTAAAATATTTAAACGAACCCCAAAACGAATCTGAAGAAAAAGCTATTCAAAATTCTATATTAAGAGGTAATCCGTATGGAGGGGATAGTTGGAAAGCCAAAATCATTAAGAAGTTCAAGCTAGAAACTACAATTCGACCACAAGGGAGACCTAAAAAAGGTGGCTGACACCTTTTTTGCGGAGACACACAACATGCCCTAATAACGGGGTCTCTTGTGTTGTGTGTTTTTAACCATACCTTTAGGATTACTCCAAAAGGGTTAGGTTGTGTATTCGATATTTAATTGTAGTTTGATTATACCGTATTATTAAAAATAAAACACCGGTCTTCGTTGTTGTTCTTATTTTTTTAGGCGATATAATAGATTCATGGATATAAAATCTATTATTTTTAATTGGCAAACTTTACTAGGAGCTGTTATTGGGGCAAGTGCTCCGTTTTTACTGTGGTGGTTTACTGAAGTATTTATAAGGAGGAGAAGGAATAAAGAAGATTTGTATTATCTAGAAAAAGTTGTGGTTGATCAAATAAATTTATTAAGTGATATTGAAATGACGATTGAAAGGTTTCTTACTTTGAAAGTTAAAGAATTAATAAATAATATTAACGACACTCCGCCGGAGTCTTATTCTGCGGATACAGCTTTTTTCCCGTTGTTTTCAACAAGACCTCTTCCTTATGATGTTGTAAGAAAAAGTTCAGGTAGTGGTTATCTCGATAATAAAATTGCAAAAGCTTTTTCTTTGTCGGAAGATTTTCCTCATATAATAAAAGATTTACGTCATCAATTTGAAGATACACTAAACAGGAATGAAAAAATGGCTTTTAATAAATTGAATTCTCCAGAAGTTCAAAAAGAACAGTTTAAGATTAATGTACAAGTATATGAGAAGGTAGTTAGAGAAGATATGTTGGGTAAAAACATACCGATGTATTTTAAGAAACTAACAGAGACTCTCGTTGCGATAAGACAAAAATCTAAGATGAGTAGTATTGGTTGGAAAATTAAATTTGATCCTAGGTGGCGTTGGTATCCATATCTTTCAAAGAAATCTTATTTTGAGGCTAGGGCTAAAGTTATGGATAAAATGGATATTCATTTTAAACCAGAAGTTGATAAAATTTTAAAAGAAATAGAGGAATCGCAGAAATAAAACGCTAGATTTAAAATAGTAAAAACAGGGAGAAAACAAGGGGGTGTTTTTGAGTTTTCTGTGCTTAAATAAAGAGTATTCTTGTTTAAAGTTATAAAAAGGGTGTTTTTTGTATATACTTGTAAGTCGAGGAGGGGTACGGGGGAAAATAAAAGATCAAATAAGTCTATATACTCATATAAAAATTTATAGTTTATAATGAATAATAATGTAATACATTTATTATGGATAAATCTCAGCAAAAATTAAATATTTTAAATCAAATAATGGAAGAAAGCCAAGATGAAAATAATTTGAGTAGTGAGGGTTGGTTAACTATTGAAAATATGCATTTAGACGTTGAAGGAAAAATACTTTCAGAGACAATTATTGATTTAGATAATAAAGAGATCCTTAAAATAATAATGTATGGGGGGTATCCTTATGAAGTTGATGAAGAAGTGGCTTATACAAGAGAAGGGAATCTTATTCAAGATAAAGATAATATATATATTGATTATGTTGTTTTAGACAACCAGAAATTGAAGGAGGAATTAGGTAACTTAAATGATTGGTTTTTGATTAAGAACTCAGACGATGGTACTAAGCCAGAAATAGAAAAGAAGATTGAAGATTTT
>JAHJLO010000038.1 GCA_018821685.1 Patescibacteria group bacterium | reverse complement strand
CAGGTAGTATAGCCCCCGACTTCCAAATCTTTTTGTTCAAAGCCGAACGAATTTCTTGAAGCTCTTTATTTTTTAAAACCCAAAGAATAATAACACCAGCTATGATACCTATAATTCCGGCAAAAAGACCCTGGAAGAAAATTCCCCACAAAGTATCAAGGTTTAAAAATTGAGCAAAAATATCTAAAAATTTATAGGCAACGTAACCAATTACAACAGAAGAGGAAAGGCTGTGCCAAAAAGTACCCGAGATAAACGAAATAAAGTTCTTAAAATCTTTTTGGAACATAACCATTAAAAGACCAGCATTCATAATAGTTCCCAATGAATAGCTTAAAGCCAACATTAAAACGATAGTTCCCTCAAGATTTTCAACTCGAAACATTGATTCGATAAAATATCTAAATAAATCAATATTAACAAAACACCAATTTAACAGAATAGCCCAACCAATTATGGTTACCGAAGAAAATACATTGATGAAAAGAGGTCTTTTTGTATTACCCATGGCGTAATAACCTCTTATAAACAAAAGGTTAAGACTCTGAGCGGTTATAGAAAAAGCAAACATAGCTAAACAAGCAGCTGTTAATCTTGTGTCAGACCAATCGAACTCCCCTGCTCCAAAAATAGTTCTTACTATTTGAGCCCTTAAAACAATAAACAAAACCAGCGCGGGAAATGACCAAAAAATAACGTGTCTCGTCGCAGAAATTATTTGCTTTAAAAATTTGTCTTTTTCTCCTTTTGAAAATAATTTGGCTAATGTCGGAAAAGCTGCTACTGAATAGCTAACCCCAATAATACTCAAAGGAACTGCCTGCAAATTAAAAGAGAGACTGAATACAGAAATAGCTCCTACACCCATTACAGAGGCCATACCAACCAAAAAGAACAGCGCAATTTGATTTGCTGACATGGTCAAAGTTCTTGGTAAAGAAAGTAATGTAACTTTCTTTACATCTTTTAAATTAATTTTTGTAGATAATTTTGGTAACAGACCAACCCCAGAAGCAACTGGTATTTGAATTAATAAATGTAACAGAGCTCCTAACACAACTCCGTAGGCTAGACCTTCAATCCCGAAACGTGGATATAAAAAGAAAATACCAAAAATAATTCCGATATTATACAAAAGAGGGCTTAAAGCGTAGACGACAAACTTTTTATTTATCTGGATAATACTAGCGAACAGATTGGAGAGTCCAAGAAGAATTGGGGACAACAGTAATATCCTTGTTAAAGAAATAGTTTTAGCGAGAGCTTCTCCCTCAAAGCCAGGAAACATTGCGATAACAATCCAAGGAGTAAAGAAGAATAAAATTCCGCTAACAATAACAATAAATAGAAAAAAAGTAGTGAAGATACTATCAACAAAATTCTGCATACCTCCATTTTCTTCTCGAGACTTATCCGCTAAAAAGGGAATCAATACTGAAATGGAAACAATTGAAGCTACCGTAATAAAAATAAAATCAGGTAATCGGAAAGATGCGTAATAAATATCAAGAGTCTCCCCTGCTCCAAAAAAATAAGCCAAAGACCTATCCCTCAAGAGAGCCAAAAGATGCGAAGCAAAAGCAAAAGCACCCAAAAGATAAGCGGCCTCATGGAGTCCGCTTATCTCTATATTAAGGATTTTTAAAATTCTCTTTACCATTCCCTTGATCTCAGCAAATTAATAATTTATTATTCAATAACAGCTTCCATTTCATCTTCAACAGGAGCAACAGCTTGGTCCTGAACTCCCTGGAAACCAGCAAAAGGTTCTTTTCCTCCCTTAAGATTAGCGAGAACAGCGGCAACCTCTTTACTCTCTGGGTTCAATTGAACTAGATCTTCAAACTGAGGGATTGCGTCTGTTACTCGTCCTAAATTATAATAAGTTAAACCTAAATAATATTTAGCATCTGAATAATCAGGTTTCATCATCACTGACCTTTCTAGAACCAACATAGCACTCTCGTAATTCTTATTGTTGTATTCCAACACTCCTAAATTAAGCATCAACAACGGGTTAAGGGGGCTAAGGTTAACAGCTTTAACGTAAGAATCCATAGCCTCATTATAAGCACCTTCAACACCAAACAAAATTACAGTTTCATAAACTCTTCCTAGAGAAACCCAGTTTTGATAATTTGTTTTATCAACCTCAGTTGCTTTCCGAGCATTTTGAATAGCTTGTTCTAGAAGTGACTGAAATTGAGTTCTTAATTCTTCTTCAGACAAATCTTCTTTACTCAATAATCCTTGTAAATTAATCAAATTAATTTCTGACAAAAATCGATAATAAGAATCATTTCCTGATAGGTTAATAGCTTTAATGATATTATTTTCAGTTTCACTTAATACAGCACCTTCTTTATTTAATTCAAGAAGACCTTTCTGAGTATAAGCAGACGCGATAAACTTTTGAGTAATTCCATATGCAGTAACAACAGAAACCAAGACAAGGAAAATCAAAACAAAAACTAAGATAAAATCAGCTCTCTGATTATCTTTAAAAGATACTCTTTTAGTTTTTACAACCCCATTCTGGATCATAAGAGAAACTAGTACTCCAGTAAAAATAAAGGTCAAAGCCATTATCGCGTTTGTCGGAACATAAATAATTGAGAAAATCCATAAATAAACTGTGGCAAAATAAGCAAGAGGCAGTAGGTAAGCATCAACTCTATTTTCAGTATGAGCAAAAAGAGAGCGGAACCCTTTATAGAATAAAATTCCTAAAAAGATAACCCAGAACAAGAATCCAACAAGTCCAACAGTAATAAGAGAAGTCAACAAGAAACTAACTCCCGTATTGAAATCAGTATTCCAAAAAATAGTACTGTTTACCCCCAATGGTTTGTAAACAAGCCATTGGCTAACAAATTTATTAGGACCAGCACCTAAGAAAGCCTGTTTTGTTTTAAGTGTTCCCTGAGCGACATCCCAAGTTCCCTGAACAGAAGGTCTTACTTCTGTATTAGAAATACCAAAATGATTTGAAAGTTGTCCTCCGATATTATTTCCCCCAATAATAAAGAGTAGTGTCATAAAAACAACCACCAAGGAAATCGTTGGAAATTTTTTACTTTTTAGACCAGCTGGTGTTTTTGTAGAAAATTTGTTTGAAGAGATAATAAAAGAAACAAGAATAAACGCAAAAATACCTATAACAACCCAAACAGTTGTAAAGTTAACCAGTGCAATAAAGAAAAGAGACAGCGTTAAAATTATAAAACTTAGAGTTTTTATAAGTTTGCTGTGATCAATAAATTCAATGGTTACTAAAGAAAGTAACGCCGTCAATCCGTAAAAAATAGACAATTCATTCCATTTACCGATGAAATTTGAAGTAAGGTCATTAAGAACCCCAAAAGACATAAATTCAGGACCTACAAACAATCTTAGGAGTTGAAGCGCTGAAATTATAAAGAATGAAATGAAAAATAGGAAAAATGTATAGTAAACCCTTTCTTTTGTCTTAAGAATTGAAGTTGTCAAAAACATCAATAAAAACAAAAGTGAGATAGAAACAAAAGTACCAACCTCAAACCCTTGTCCGACAAGAGAGGTCATCACAGATCCTGAAAAAAGCGACGAAAGTAGATATACAAAAGGGATAGAAATACCAACAATCAACAAAGGTTCTCTAGACGAAGTAAAAGTTCCGTCTTTTAGTCGAGATACGATCCATAACAAAGCTAAAATTATTACGGACAGTGATAAAAATATTCCCTTGCTAAATAGGAAAGAAAAGGAAGGAAACGGAACAAAAAATATTGGTAATAACAAAACCAATCCTAGCAAAATAACAAAAGAAGTTGTGTCTTTTTTTGGTGTTTTTGAAGAATTTGAGTCTGAGTAACTTTTAACCTCTTGAGTTTCAATCATATTTTTAATTTAACCCCAAAACAAAAATACATTATTCTTGTGAAGTTTGTTTTAGAAGATTTAACCTATTAATTGTTAATAATTTCTAATTAACTACTATTATAAAACAAAAAAAATATTTTACCAACAAAATTTTGTTAACAACACTATCATTTAAAAACTTGGAAAAAAACTTTTATAAGCTATAATACTAGTCAATGAAAACTTTAAAATTAATAGGTAACGCGTTCTATGATTTAATAATAAGACTACTACCTCAATTTAAGAAAAAAGAGGGTTTCGCTTTTTTAGTACACCCAAGAGATACTAAAGATGTTATTAGAAAATACCCCTTTTTAAAAAAACTATCAAAAAAAACTATAGAAAAAATTCTCAGATATTTCTGGCCGGTCACAGTTTCTGAAATCTATGGAGTAAAAAGCAAAAAAACAGGTAAATATATTAAGGGCTGGACCATTAGTTGTCCTCTAACAGCCGAGCAGATGTTAGAAGATAGAGAATTAGCCAAAAAATTTATCATTAAAACAGCAAAATTAGCAGAGAGAAAAGGGGCTTCTTTGTTGGGTCTGGGAGCCTTAACAGCTTCTCTTACTCGAGGAGGTTTAGATATTGCAGATCATACAAATTGTAAAATCACCACAGGAAAATTATTCACAGCAAAGATAGTAACCGATACCTTAATTAATATTTCCAACGAACTAAACTTAGATAAAAAAAATGTTCTTGTCTCAGTGGTAGGGGCTGTGGGTTCAATAGGCTCAGCTTCAGCGCAAATTTTGGCAAAAAAAGGATACAATAAAATAAATCTAATCGATTTATCTGACAAAAAAGAAAAAATCAAAAAACTTTCTTCGTTGCTTAAAAAAATAAATCCAGAAATGGAAACCATCGAATCAACGGACCTAAATCTTTTAATAAATTCCGATTTAATAATCGCAGCGACAAATAGACCAGAAGCTCTTATTCGTTCCGAAAATCTAAAACCAGGAGCCGTAGTTGTTGATGACGCTCAACCAACTGACGTAGACATGGAAGTGGTTAGTTCAAGGAAAGATATTCTTATTTTAGAAGGAGGTGCTGCTAATTCACCTATTATAAACCCTAACTTTAAATTTGGGCTAAGAAACAAAGGGGATATTTTTAGCTGTTTAGCGGAGGTCATAATACTCAGTTATTCTGAAATGGAAACAATGTACAAAATTGGAGAAGTGGAAGAAGTAAATTTTGAAACATTAGACAAACTAGCTTCCCTAGCAGAAGAATTAAATTTAACTACTGCTAAATTTCAAAATTCAATTAAAACTTATTCACTTGAAGAGATAAATTTTGTAAAAAATAAGTTACAATAATAAAATGGATTTCATAAATATATTTCTAATAATTATAGGAATAACTAATTTGTTTTTAGCTCTTATTATTTATTTTAATGCGAAGCAAGTAGAAAAAATTAATTTATCTTTTTCTCTTTTGGCATTAAATGTATCAGCGTGGTCTTTATCAATGACCTTTTTCAGAATGGCAGATCATCAGGTAACAGCCCTTGTTGCTCTAAAAATACTTTATTTAGTTCCGATATTTATCCCTATTATATTTCTATATTTTATTTATTCTTTCCTTGAAAAAAACCCAAAAATTTTAGGGGGCTTTCCTGCTAAGATAGGAATACTTACTTGGGCT
>JAHJLO010000037.1 GCA_018821685.1 Patescibacteria group bacterium | reverse complement strand
TTTGCAAAAAAAATAGAACAAGAAGTAAAAAAAGGAGAATTTGTTAGCAAAAGCGAATTTATTCGTAACCTTTTTCGTGAATGGGAAGAAAATAAATTATTGAAAGAACTTAAAGAAAGCCAAATAGAAATTAGACAAGGAAAAGGTCTAATTTTAAAGTCATTAAAAGATATCGGATAAATGAATAAACTATGATAATCATTTACTCATCAAACTTTATTAAAAAATATAAAAAATTACCAACTAAAATTAAAAGACTGGCTGAAGAAAAAGAAGGTTTATTTAAAAAAGATATTTTTGACCCCAGCTTAAAAACCCACAAACTTCATGGTAAATTTAAAGATTTTTATTCTTTTTCAATTAATCACACCTATAGAATAATTTTTGAAATATCTAAAAAGAAAGAAATTATCGTTCACTTTCTTTCAATCGACAACCACAGTATTTATAAAACTAAATAAAAAACATGAATGATTGCTTATTTTGTAAAATAATATCAGGAGAAATTCCAAGCTATAAAATTTACGAGGATGAAAATTTTTATGCTTTTTTAGATATTCGACCACTAAATCCAGGTCATACATTGGTTATCCCTAAAAAACACTTCAGATGGGTTTGGGATATAGAGAATATAGGAGAATATTATAAAGTTATTCAAAACATAGCAAAAAGTCTCAAAAAAACAATGGAAACTGAGTACATAATTTCTTTGGTTTTTGGCGAAGAAGTTCCACACGCACATGTCTGGTTAATTCCAAGACTTAAAAACGACGGTCATGGTGAAGCTATTAATTTAAATAATATAAAAACAATAAGCAGCGAGGAGATGGAAAAAATAGCGAAATCAATTAAGAATAATTTATAACTTTTCGTTTAGTTGTAAATTTACAACCCTGGATTGTCACAAAAATTAGAAAAGAATTATAAGGGCAGGATTCTCTAAAATTAAAATTGTAAAAGGCGGATTTTCTCTGACAAAATCCGCCTTTTGTTTTTTTAAAAAATTTTTTATTTACCCTAAAGCCTCAATTCCTGGCAAAGTTTTGTTTTGAAGAAATTCAAGCATTGCACCTCCCCCCGTAGAAACAAAAGTGAATTTACCCTCAATTCCAAGTTCATTTATTAAAGCAGTTGTATCTCCACCGCCTATGATTGACTGAATACCCGAACCAGCAATAGCCTGAATCAAATCATTAGTGGGTTTACCGAAACCTTTTTCGTAATCACCGAGAGGTCCATTCATCAGAACAAACTTAACCTCCTTTAACTTATCTTCGAGTAAAGAAATCGTTTGAGGTCCTGCATCTAATATTTTTTCATCGCTCAAAACGTTTTCTGGTTTTTTTGTAATAATTTCTCCTCCACTATTCCTCACGACAACATCGATGGGCAAAATTAATTTTTTATTTTCCAACAGACTTCCTAAATTAAATTTTTCTTCGCAAACAAAAGACTTTCCAATTTCAAATTTCTTTTCTTTAAAAAAATCATTAGCCAAAGCTCCTCCTACAAAAACAAAACTTCCAATTTCTAAAGAGTGTTCTACAAAAGAAAGTTTTGTTTTTAACTTGTTTCCTCCTAAAATAAACAAAGAAGGTTCTTGTGGTTCGAAACAAGAAGACAAACCATCAATCTCTTTCTGGAACAAAATGCCCGAGTAACTTGGTAAAAACTTAGGAATACCTGTTATAGAAGAGTGATCTCGGTGTGAATTTGAGAAAGATTCGTTTACATAAATATCTCCGAGTTTAGATATTTGTTTTGAAAAACTATCGTCACCCTCTTTTTCTTCTTCGTGCTTTCTCAAGTTTTCCATAAGAATAACCTCTCCCTCTTTCATTTTTCCAACTAACTCAAAGGCACTCTCATCAAGAACATCTCCATTAAATTTAATATTTTTAACCTCTCCTACTAGATAATCAAAAACGGGTTTCAAGGTATCTTCTTTTTTTCTACCGATATGACTTAAAATTATTACCTTCGCACCCCGCTCCTGTAAAAATCCTATGGTTGGGATAACCTTTTTAATTCTAAAATCATTCAAAATTTTACCGTCCCGAACAGGAACGTTCAAATCCAATCTTAATAAAACTTTTTTTCCTTTTAAGTCTTTTACTTCTTTAATACTTTTCATAAAATAAATTTACTCTATATTATTTGCTGTTTCTAAAATTCTGTTAAATTTTTTAGCGTCCAAACTAGACCTACCAACTAACAGACCATCGGCGTTTCCGTTTTCTAAAATATCTTTTGTATTTAAAGGACCAGCTGAACCTCCGTACAAAACACCAGCAATCTTCATCCCGACTCCGAATTTATCTGTCAAAACTTTTTTAATAAAAATTGTCATCTCATGAATATCATTTGATGACATCGCTTTGTTTTTACTATTATTACTTATAGCCCAGATTGGCTCATAGGCAACAAAAATATTTTTAAGAGATCCTTTCGCAATTCCGTCCAAGGATTCAACTAATTCTTTTTTTATAAAACTGAACTGTTTACCCTGTTCGTCTCTACTTCTCTCCCCCACACATAAAATAACTTTTAATCCAGATTTAATTGAAGCTTTTGTTTTTTCATTAATCATCTTATTATCCTCCCCCAAGGCTCTCCTTTCTGAATGTCCGATTATCACATATTCAACACCACTATTTTTCAACATTTTTGGGGAAACCATTCCTGTAAAAGAACCTGCGTTTTCTGAAAAGGAATCTTGAGCCCCAATAGCAATTCTATGTCCTTTGTACTCAGAAACAAGCTCGTTCAAATAAACGAAAGGTGGGCAAACAACAGTTTGAACATTTTTTAATTTACTCGCCGTGATTTTAATTCCTAAAAATAACTTTTTAGCTTCTTTGGTACTGACCGGATTCATTTTCCAATTAGCAATAATGATTTTTTTATTTTTTGACATATAGATATAATATCATAATTTCTAGATTGCGACGTCGTTCAGAGAAAATTTAAAGAAGCAGAAAACCTTCGGTTTTCTGCTTCTTTAAATTTTATCTGAACTCCTCGCACCGCGTCAGCCTTTAACTGAAAGACGACGAGGATTTAGAAATAAAAACCACGCGTTTAATAATTTTTTAAATTGGATGGAGTTCCCAAAATGGAAATAATCTTAAATTTGGATGCTGGGCAAGGAGCGAGAGCAAAATGGAAGAAGACCTATCTTCTATAGGGCGACTGACATTTTGCGAATTGCGACAAAGTCCAGCGCCAAATTTAAGATTATTTATTCTATTTCACGCCAAGAATCGATAGCCCAAGTCCCACTTGGCCCCGAAGAAAAATTAATATTAGTTAATCCTTGCTCATAATTTAAAACAATATTATTTTTTAAAATCAACTGACTACCAACAAGGGTAACGACTGTTATATTATTATCCATACGAATAGCTCCGTAGGGAGCTGCTAAAATATCGGCAACAACATTATTCCCAGCACTAATAGAAGCCTCGTCAACATTACAGTCAATTTTTCCCCAGATATCATCACACCGAGCCAAAGATAAAATCATTAAATGATTTTCGTCCGATAACGAACCATTAACAGAAGAGCTTAGCCCGATGTTAACCCAACCATCCGCCAAAAGAACCCTTGAGTCAGAAGTAAGATTTATTTCGGAATTGCTCGCGATAATAATATTTCCCTTCACGTATACGGTCCCGTCTAAACTAATAGCGGTTGAATAAGCAACAATTAAATCACCCTCGATTACACCGGGTCCGATGACCTGACCATCCTCAGGTTCATAATCACCAGTACTTATAACACCCCCTTCAATAGCTAGGTCTTTCCAGCTTTCAATATTTGCTTCCGAAATAGGATATGCTAAAAAAGGAGGGTCGACAGGGATAGTAGTAGGAGTAGTTTCGGTTCCACCTATTAAACAATTTGTAGAAAAATTATAGCTAGCATCTCCAGAAACGCTACAGTCAGATAAATTATTAGCGACGATATCACCTCCAACACTTCCATCGGTAAATGAAGAAGCAAAAACGTCTCCACTTACATCAGAATCCATAATAGTGTGGGCGTAGGCAGAGAAAAAACCTCCTAAGCCATCGTCAACGACGACACTCTTTAAAAGACCAGCTCTGTTTAAATCACCTACCCAAATTTTAAAATCTAAATCACCTCCAATATTTACGTAACCTCCTGTTAGCCAATTACTACTAAAACTAGCGGTTCCTTCTGCATATCCGTCAGTGTTATCAAAACCCCAAACATAATAATTTTCATCATCTTGAACTAAATCTAAAATCAACCAGTATGTTTCATCTGAATCCACCTCTTCGTTTTCATTGAAACTAACATCCACGAAAGAATAGGAGGTGCCAACAGAACCTGAAGAAATTGTCCCAGTTGTGACGATATCATTTTTATCTGGAATACCATTTTTATCTTCAGCTACTTTTACACTGATATTAGAAGGAGATCCGACTTTTTTCAAATACAAACCTGCTTTTGCTAAATAAACATCGTCTGAATTAAATTTAAAACTTTGGACAACATCAATACGATTTTGTCCGTATATATTAAGACCGAATTCAAAATCCTCATTATATACAGTCCACTCGGTATCTGTCGTTGTCGCTATTTGAGTAGCGACATAAACATCTCCAGCAATAACAGAGTTACTTCCCCCAATTATATTTCCATTTGAATAAATAGATCCGTTAATTCTAGTATTGGAATCAAAGCTAACTCCACCCTGCCCGACAAACAAACCGTAATTGAAACTAACTCCAGTTGATACTCTTATATTATTTTTAATTTTTCGGATTCGATTATAATTGTCTCCAACAGAGGTTATTTCTTTTACTCCCTCACTGAGATCGCTAACCACAGCGACACCCGTTCCTCCGTTTAATTCTATTTCTTCTTGAGAAGAAACTTCCATTCCGTTTTTTATTCTATAAATAACGTCTTCGCTGTTACTCTCTGCTGTGAAAAAACTATGCTTTGATTTGGATAAATCTCGGTTTGTTTTAATCTCACTTATTACAGGAGAAGAAATGATAGAAACAAGAGAAATCGAAATTAACAAAGAAAACAAGGCCACTGTTATAATAACGAAACCTCCGTCTTTATTTTTTTTAAAATTAAAATTCATAATATTTTCGATGACCTAAAAATTATTAATACCCCTCTCTCATCACAACAGAATCATAAAAAGTTTTTGTTTTGATTTTATCCCTAAAACTTCCTTCTATTTCTAACTCAATTTTAATTGCAGTTGAGACGCCACTATCACCCAAAACCAAAAACATTTTATTAACTTGAACATCCCCAGTATTGAGGCTCTTGGGTTCATCCGTGCCTTCTTTTATCATTACAGAACCGTTTTCAAGATAAAATTGTTTTTCAACAATCTCTCCTAAATTATCAACGGTATTTAAAATTAATACTCCTGAGTTTAAATTAAAAACACTATTCATGGAATCAACCCCGCTAGACCATCTTATTTCGCGAGTCATTCTCTCCAAAATATTGATTGCTGAGTTATTAATATTCTGAGAAATTTTAATCCCTACATAGGATTTCGACATAAGAAGAAAAGTATTCGTAACGATTGCCAAAACAAAAATTAACGAAGCAACATAAATTAAAACCTCAAGCAGGGAAAAACCGGAATTTTTAACTCTATTTATTTTTTTAAATGAATAAAACATAACTTAAAACCTAATTATCAAACAAGTTTGCTAAATAAACACTAGTTGAAAGAGTGGAAGTAGACCCTGAGTTTGGCCAAGAAACAAAAACCGTTACTTTTTTGATACCTTCATCCAAAACCCCGATTTCAGCGATATCATCATTGGCATCACGATAAACATTATTTAAAATATAACTTCTTTCAAAGAAACCATCGATATAAGGATCTGTTGTTGTGGAAGACCACGAATTTCCCTGGAAAGCTAAGTAGTGAGAAGTATCAACAGGAATATTTGAAAAATCACTCCAACTTTTATCACGAACAAAACGAATGGATTCTATTCCTTCTTCTAATAAAAATTCTGCTTTTATAACTTCAGTATTATTATTAGCTACTTTCAGAAAAAAATTATAAGTGCTGATAACAGAGACCAGAGAGACAAGAAGAATTGAAAGTCCTATTAACACCTCGATCAAACTAATTCCTTTATTTTTTTTATTTATTATTTTATCCATAATTAAATACCATTAAAAAAAGTTCCTCCTAAAAAGATAGTGAGAATCTTAAACTTTGTGGGGTTAGAAACCAAAGAAAACTTTATATTTCCGGGGTTCTCAGTTTCTCCGTTTAAGCGCTTAAAAACAACATCAGATACTCCTCCAGATAAATTTATTTCAGAAATTACAACTGCGTTTTCTAAATATACCCATTTATTATCTAAATCCAAGGAAGAATAAACAGAACCTTTAAACAACGCGGCCTTTGTTTCTTCAAAATGAACTCCGTACTGAGAATCTCCAACCGAAGACATTGTCATCGAACGAGCTTCGTGTAGCAAAGATTCAATTTTTTCAACAGAATTATCCAGCGCTTTTCGATTTTTCATAGCAATAAAAGGCTGAACTCCAAAAGCAAAAATGATCGCCATTATTCCGATTGCGACGACAATCTCAACAAGAGTAAATCCTTTGTTATCTAATTTTTTATCCATCATTTTTTTCTTTAATTTAATTAAAAATTAAATTATTTTTTACCGCTAAATACCACTCATTAAAGAATACATCGGTGCTATCATTGATACCGCGAAAAAACCAACGGCTGCTCCAATAATTACCATCATAATTGGTTCCACGATGGTTGACATATTCTTTGTTTTTTGAGCAACCTCTCCTTCATAAAAATCAGCGACGCTTAAAAGCATCTCGGGAAGTTTTCCTGTCTCTTCTCCAACTTCAATCATCGCACTAACAATAGGAGGGTATAGATTCTCATTTTTGATGAAAATATCTGCGACAGGGACACCTTTTTGGATATTATTTCTTGCATCCTTCAAAACTTTTTTGTAATAACTATTTTGCAAAACATCCTCGGTAATACCAAAAGCACTGACAACGTCTACTCCCGAAGATAATAAAGAGGAGAGGGTTCTCGCTGTACGAGCTGAATTTACTTCTTTAACAATTGTAGAGATTACCGGTATTTTTAAAATAACAGTATCTAAAACCACCTGCCCCTTTTCGGTTCTCAAAGAAACAGTGAAAAAAATTACAGCAAAGAAAACTAAAATAAGGAAAAGAACAGTGTTATTTATAAGAAAGTCACTGAATGAAATAACAACTTGGGTACTAAAAGGTAAGGCAGTATCCATATCAGCAAAACTCTCTTGAAGAGCCGGAACGATGAACATCAACATTAAAATACCAATTACAAACATTACCACCATAACAAGACTTGGATAAATCATAGCCCCTTTAACTTTTTTCTTCAAAACACTAGAGTTTTCCATTTGTTGACTAACAGTAGCTAACGAATCAGAAATTTTTCCGCTTTCTTCTCCCGCCTTTACCATGGAAACAAAAAGGGACGAAAAGACACCCGGATATTCGGACAAAGACTCATGGATAGTCTTACCTTTTTTTATATCAGAATTAACATTTTTAATTATATTTTTAAACTTAGGATTTTTAAACTGTTTTTCAAGAGTGGTTAAAGACCGAGAAACAGAAAGTCCCGCGCCAATCATAGCTCCTAAATTTTTAGCAAAAATTATTTTATCCTGAGTACTAACAGTACCAATAAGAGAAAGTTTTTTAAAAAAAGAAAATCCTAACTTATTTTTAACATCAAAACTAATTAAAGCTCCTCCTTGATCACGAACTTTTTTAGTTAAATCAGAATCGTTTTCTGCATCAATAGTATCCTTATAGATTTCCCCCGATTCTTTTATTGCTTTATAAAAATAAGTTACCATATCTATACATTATAAGGGAGAAAGAAGGATGCGGGAAGTGGAAAATAAAAACACCACCAAGAAGTAGGGTGTGTTCGAACCCACGTTGTAGAGAATAAAAATAGAAAAAGTTCGCAAAACGAACCTTTTCGTTTTGCGAACTTAAAAAATAATATTACTCTTCTAAAAGAATCTCGAAAACGTTGTCCTTGGGTACTTTTCTCAGTTCTGATGACAGCTCGCTAAGCAAGCTCGCGAGTTCAGAGGTCTCTACCCCCTCTGGCAAAACTACTGAAAGAACTTCTCTATTTACACCAACATACACAGATAATTTTACTTTTTTGTTCTTCTCATCAACAGATTGAATTGAATGGACAATTGGATTAGTCCAGCTTCTTTCTCTCATTTCTACTCCATAGTTTTTTATAACCTTGTTTACCAGAGAATGAGGTCTTCGGCCAAGATAAATCATTTGTATCTCGATATCGAGATACCAGGGAGGACCATCGTCATAGCAATAATCCCACCCCAGCTTGGAACGTATAGCCCCAAAGTCCCTAAGGTTCATTGGACCCAATTTAATTTTAGAGCTATCGATATTATCCGCTGTTGCCTTATATTCTCCAGGGAATTCACCAATTTTTTCTACTCCGTCACTTAGGTGACAACAAAAAAGACAGTCCTTATATTTTCCTTCTAATTTCATTGTGTAAGGGTTAAATTTCGGGTGTTCCGGGCATGATACATCTGGTTTTTTATTCGCCACTAGAAAGTCTCCTTTTTTTCGTATTCTTTTTTATAGGCACTCGCCAAAGACATTGCGATTGCTTCTATCACTTTTTATCTAACTTCGAGTTTATAACAGATTAATATAAAAGTAAATAAAAAACTAGACATCCGATGTCTAGGTTTTTTAATTTTTCAAATTATTTTTTTGAATTTATTGATAAAAAGGCTTAATTAAAAAATAAACGAGACTTGGAACTCGGAGTTCCAAGTCTTGAAAAATTATTTTAATTCCGCCTGTTTCCCCCCCTACTCCCCCAACATCTCATTCAACTGAGCTGTCAAAGTCTCAACCATCTTAAGTAAAGAAGTGATTTGGTCTTGAAGAGATTGAATTAGTTCTTCTTCTGTTAGTGGAGCTACTGAACCTCCTGTTGTTCCTGTTGTTGAAGTTGTTCTAGTTATTCCTGTTGTTAAGGAACCATAGACTTCATTAAACTTCTTCATTGTTTTAGAACCTTTGGACCTAGGACAAGAGCTATGTTTAATAAAGTTTATGGTACAGGAGAACAGACCCCAAACACTGTAGAGAGTCTACAAGAACAAATCAAAGGTTTGCAAGAAATGGTAGCTGATTTGTTGAAGCAGTTGGAGGGGGTTATTAATTAGATTAGAGAGAGTTTTGAATTAAAAAGTTAATAATCAAAAGACGCAGAGAAAAGAATTTTTTATACATACACAAAATGAAAACAAAACCCCACAGAAATTTCTGTGGGGTTTTGTTTTGGTTGTGAAATTGTTTTTTATTCAGAAACAACCCTTAGTACTTCTTCGATAGTAGTAACCCCTTGAACAGCTTTAAAAATACCGTCTTCAAGCATCGTCATCATCCCCTCTTTTTTCGCTTGGTCTTCAATCTGTTCCATGGTTGAGTTTTTTATAATGAGATCTCTTATGGGAGATGACATCGTTAATATTTCATGAATACCGATTCTCCCACTGTAACCGCTTGAATCTTTCGTTTCTTTTTGTTTATAAAAAGGAATTTTAGACCAGACTTCTTTTGGCCCAACAATTCCTTCCTTTTTCAAAAAATATAAAACTCGATCCAAATCGACAGTCTTTTCAAGACTACTGATTTCTGATTTTGAAAGAAAATATTTTTGAGAACCTTCTCCTAATTTACGAACAAGTCTCTGCGCGATGATAACATCTAAGGTAGAAACAAGAAGGAACGGGTTAATTTTCATATCAACGAAACGAGGAATAGCTCCTGCAGCTGAGTTAGTGTGAAGAGTAGAGAGAACAAGGTGTCCTGTTAGGGCCGCGTTCACAGCTAAAGCTGCAGTTTCGTTATCTCGAATTTCACCAACCATAATAATATCAGGATCCTGACGAACGAGAGACCTTAATCCACTTGAAAAGGAAAAACCGATTTCCGGTTTAACCTGAGTTTGATTTATTCTTTTCATCTGATATTCAATCGGGTCTTCAATGGTAGAAATATTTACATCAGAAGTATTTAAATTATCTAGTAAAGTATATAGAGTTGTTGTTTTTCCAGAACCAGTAGGTCCTGTTGTTAGGAGCATTCCGGTTTTATGCTTTAACGAATTATGAATTTTTTCTAACCCTTCTCCATGAAAACCTAAAACTTCTAAAGTAAAACCAGAGACACTCTCTTTCAAAAGACGCATAACCGTTTTTTCCCCATAGTAAACAGGTAGCACAGAAACTCGGAAGGAGACTCTCTGTCCGTCTGATTCAATTTTAAAACGACCGTCTTGAGGCAACCTCTTTTCATCAAGCTTGAGATTTGATAAAACCTTAATTCTAGCAGTTATACTGGCAGCAGCATTTTTTGGTAAGATCATAGCGTCACGAAGAATACCATCTATTCTATATCGAATGAGTAGTTTGTCTTCCATCGGCTCAATATGAATATCAGAAGCATCTTGAATAATCGCATGCTTCAAGAGTGTATCAACAATACGAATAACAGGTAAATCTTCTGCTATTTTTTTCAAATCTTCTTTTGAAACATTATTTTCGTCCTCCGATATGGTTTTCAAAGACTGAGATTGTTTTTGAATCATATCACCGAATTCGGCCTTGAGAGATTTTTGATATTGAAGCAATGCACTTTTAATTGACTCCGTACCGGTCAAACGTGGAAGAATTTTTAAATTAACTTTCTTTTTTATAAAGTTAATGGCCTCTAAGTCATCAACGTCAAGCATCGCGACCTCAAGCTCTTTTTCGTTTTTTTTGAAAGCGATAATATTATGGTTTCTCGCAATAGGTTCTGGAATAACAGAGAGGATTTCAAAATCAATTTTTTCACCGATTAAATCAACAAAAGGAATACCTAAAATATGTGCTTGAATTCGTCGTAATTCATCTTCAGAAATTTTACCACTATTAACCAAGACCTCTCCTATATTAATCTCTTTTTCTTCAGATTTTTTTAAAGCTTCTTCAAACCCAGCCTTGGAAACAATTCCGGAATCTAATATAAATTCTTTTAAACGGTCTTCATTTATTCTCATAATTTCGAATGAGGATTTATAAAAACGATTGTGATAATAATATGTTTTTATAAAATCCGAATGATGAAATTATATGCTTGCTTCATATAATTTTTAGTGAGAGCGGATAAAAACTAATAAAAACTTTTTTATTTTTGCGTCGTCCGAGCGACCAATCACAGACCCAAACTACCCATTAGTATTTATTTTAACATATATAAAACCCTAGTAAATTCTTTTTTGTTAGCAAAGTTTTTAGAATTAAAAAACAAAAACCACCTTTAAATTGAACTGTACCCCAAAAAGTGGACACAAAATAAAAAACTACTTTTGGTCTAAAAGATGATTTCTGTACTTCACAGGGGTCATCTTTTTTAGTTTCCATTGATGTCTTGTATTATTGTAATTATACATATAATTTGA
>JAHJLO010000036.1 GCA_018821685.1 Patescibacteria group bacterium | reverse complement strand
TCAAATTATATGTATAATTACAATAATACAAGACATCAATGGAAACTAAAAAAGATGACCCCTGTGAAGTACAGAAATCATCTTTTAGACCAAAAGTAGTTTTTTATTTTGTGTCCACTTTTTGGGGTACAGTTCAATTTAGGTGTTTTTTTGTTTACAGTAACATTGTAAAATCTTACAAAAAGAGTATCATTAAATTACCATTTCGTGGTGAAAGTAATCTTCTGACTTGTATTAAGTGCTCGATCTAGACGAATTGGTTCCAATGTTGACTGCGAAAGTCAAGAGACCTTCTAAGAAGGTGTTTCGACAACAGCAGACGAATTTAATAAAGTAGGCGGTTTCGCCAATTCTATTAAGAAGAACTATAAAGAAAGTATAAACCATATTTAATTGCATTATGTGATTAATAAGATTTATAGTTATCATTATACACGCGTTGAAAGCTGACCCTCTCCTGTAAAAAGGAGGAGGACCTTGAATACAAGCTAACTATTAAGTTAAATGACCTCTCTCTATTGAATCACGTCAGCGGTTTGCAGAGAGAGGTCTTTGCGTTTTTATATGTACTATCAAGAATGGAGAAAGCAATTAAACCCAGAAAAGAAGTTAAGAAAATATCAGCATATTGATAATCCTTTAGATTTAAATAATGAAAGAAATTTTCAAAAAATAGTTTATACAATTGAAAATATAAAAAAACATCAATTTCTTCCTTTTATTAAAAAAATAAATAGTGAATTACGTTTTCGTAAAAATAAGCTTGACCAAGTAGAAAGATCTTTGAAGAATAGACCTATTATGTACGCATCGCATTTAGACTCACATATCTATAATTACTATAACTTTCTTATTCAAGATAAATACGAAAGTTATCTAAATAAATTAAAGATTGATGATAATGTTACTGCCTATAGAAAAATAAAAATTAAAAAGACTCTTAAAGGTAAGTGTAATGTACATTTTGCTGAAGAAGTGTTCGATTACATAAGTAACCAAAGTGAATGTGTTGTTATCACTCAAGACATTACCGGTTTTTTTGATAATATCAACCATAGTTTATTAAAGGAAAAGGTCTGCAAAGTAACTGGTGTAAAAGAACTTGATAATTGCCTTTATAAAGTTTTTAGGTCTTTAACAAAATATAAATATATCAAATATTCTGATCTTAAAAATATAAGGGAGAAAGTTAGAGATAATAGATATTCAATTTATCAAACATTGAGAGGTTTTGTTACTGACAATAAAACAGGAAGAGGAATACCTCAAGGGAGTCCTATTAGTGGGTTATTAGCAAATATATATCTTGTAGATTTTGATTATGAGATAAAAACATCTTTTCCTAATATCTTTTACTCTAGATATAGTGACGATTTAATTTTTGTATGTGAAAATGATCAAAAAGATGATATCCTTAATTTTGTTAATAAAAAAATTAAACAAGCATTACTTGAAATTAATCCTAAAAAATCGTTTCTGACCTACTTCAGTAAAAATACAGGAGTTATCGAATGTCAAAAAGTAACAGATGGAACAGGAAAAAAAATTAACCGTGATTATGTTGATTATTTAGGATTTGAATTTAACGGAAGTAATACCTTTTTAAGAAAACGTACAATTCAGAATTTAAAACATAGGCAGAAAGAAAAAAGAAAAAGACAGTTGTTAAATACTCAAAAACAAAAAAGAAGAAAGCCGAGAAAAGTTAAAGAAGAAACAAATAAAAAGAGAGGTAATTATTTCAAAAAAGTTCTAGAGATAATGAGTAGTCCTGGTATTAAAAAACAAATATTAAAGGTGGTAAGAGATAGGAATAAAATTAAGAAAACCTAACTCAAATAAACCTTTTTTTCTTTTAACAAAATTTCTCCTTTTAAATACTTGAGCAAGTCTCTTTTTTCCTGATCTTCACCTTCTTTGAGAACAAACTTTATGTAGTTTCTTATATCAACCTCATTTACTTTAATTTCGGCACACTTCCCTGTAATCATACTTTGGAATTTTTTAAATCTTTTAATCTCTAATTTGATTTTATTTTCCACAGGAGTTTTTTTGAAATCTAATTTATCTACGAGTTTTTGTAACTGTTTAATCAAATCAGTTTCATTTATAAATCCACATTTACAATATTTATCTTTTGCTTTAGTACAACCATAATAGACATGACGGTTAAAATCTCCATTTTTTAATTTCTTAAATTTTTCTGTTGCTGAAATACCAGATCCACAAAGTCCACATTTCATAATTCGAGTAAAAGCAAATTCAATATTTTCTTTTCTAACTAATTGAGAATTTTTTACTTGACCCTGCACCAAATCAAATAATTCTTTTGTAATAATTGGCTTATGTTTCCCTTGATACCAATTACCTGATCCTCGGGGATATTCAAAAGTTCCATAATAAAATGGATTTTCTAACATTCGATAAATATTACCTAAACTAAAATGTTTCTTTCCTGCTTCTGTCCTAAAATTTAAATCAAATCTAAGCCAATGGTAAATTTTTCTTCCAGACCATTTCTCGTAGGCTACTTTTTCAAATATTTGTTTTATAACTGGTGCTCTATCAGAATCAACAATACATTCACATTTTCGATCCATTCTTTTTTCTTTAAAGTATCCGGTTGGTGGACAAGTCGGCCATAATCCCATTTCACATCTTGTTCGCAATCCTCTTTTTACATTTATACCCCTATTATCATTTTCGAGTTTAGCTTGGGAGCAAAGAATCATTAAAAGAAACTTTTCATTTGGAGAATTAGAAAAAGTTTGCCCGTAAGTTCTAATACTTACGAGTTTTTTTGCATCCATTAAATCTACAACAGACCCAAGGTCTCCTGCATTTCTAGATAATCGATCGGGTGCCCATGTGAGAATAGCATTAAATCGTTCTTCTGATATATCACGGAGTAATTCTTTAAAAATAGGTCTATTATTTGAATCCTTGGCTGATTTTGATTCTCTTCTAATATCTATAATCTCGAGACCCTCTCTTTCGGCTATCTGTAACATTTCTTTAACTTGAGAATCAATAGACAGGGCTTGGCGCTCATCTGACTCAGTACTTTTTCTCGCATATAGGCAGTATTTCATTTTAATGTCTGGAATTACTGCCGACTTGGTCTGTTGCGAAAATGTATTCGTTTCCATACCTATATTAATGACAGAAAAAGTACCTTTTGCTAAGCAATACGATGTAGACAACGTGTTGGCAACTTTTTTAGTAAAACAGGCACTAACAAAACACTACAGATCATTAAAATCTGGACTATCTTTGTTAAAGGATAAAAGGAGATTCTGAAATAACAATTCTATAGACTCCACAAGTAATCATGAATTTTATCTCTTGTTTCTTTAATTTTATCATCTATAAAGTCTTCCGCTGTTAAACCTAGAATTTTAATAATTTCATCATTACTAGGCTTGCTATCCTCAACAACTTCCTTTTCTTTCTTCATATATTTAGGGTGGCAATGTTCAAGTTTAAATTTAATTGCATTAAATTTTCCTTCGTTAACAAGGGTTAGTAATTTACTATCGCACATATCATTAACAAATTCATCACCTTCTAACAAAGCTTCATCCATTAATGATGCAAAATAAGGATCTTTGTCGCGCCATTGATAGATACTGTTACGTGAAATATTACAATGTTTACAAGCCACGCTTATATTCGGCATTTTCTTTAATTCTTCAATAAATTTATCCCTTACTCTATCCTTTTTCATGTTCTATTTTCACCGCTTTAACCCCAGTTTGAGCTAGGAAGCGATTAATAATAACCTGACAAAAGATTGGCTCCAATTCACATAAATATGCTACACGATTTAGTTGTTCACATGCCGAAAGAATACTCCCTGAACCAGCGGTTAAATCCAATACGACATCACCTGATCTCGTACATCTACGAAGTGCCTTATTGTGTAATTCAGGATTTTTTTGAGTCGGATGAGAGTATTGGTTACTTGGTAATCTCTTAACCATCCAAATATTCAATTGATCTAGAATTTCCTCAGACAAATTATTGCCTGTTGTAAATTCTTTGTTGGTAATCTCATGTAAGTTGTTAACATTTTTAGACAAATATACTTTTCCTCGTGTACCGTATATGGCAAATTCCGTTACTTTATTGAATGCCACAGTAGGTGTGGGAGAACTATTGTTTTTTAGCCAAATAAGCAATCTCTTTGAATCAATCCCTAATTCTTTGTATAAGGTTTGAAATAACCAAACATACCTTTCATCACACCAGAAGATATAATGGCAATCTGGTTTTGAAACAGACAATGCATTTTGCATAATTGTTTTTACAAAGATTCGATATTCTTCGTCTGTTTTGTTATCGTCTGTTGTACCACCATAACTCGATTTATTACCTACCCCTTTGTCGTAAGATAAACCAATATTGAATGGTAAATCATCGTCGACAAAATCTGCCTTAGCATCTCCCATAAGACGATTAACAACATTTGGATCCAGAGCGTCTCCGCAAATTAAAGTATGTTTTCCTAATTTAAACATATCTCCTAATTTAATATCTGTTTCCTTTATCTTTTTTAATTCTTCAACTTCATCAAAATCATCATCGATTACTTCTAAATGTTCGTCCCATATACCCACCAATTGATTTTCATCAAACCCTATATCAACAAGTGTATCCAAATCAAACGACTTTAACTCATCGAAATCCCATTCTCCATCGTTGGTATTGCTTTCAAGTGCAACCTTAGTCCTTTCGTCTTTAGTAAGAGATCGATTAGGTACCAAAACAATTACTTCTTTAACTCCTAGATTGATAAGCACATCTCGTCTTTGATTTCCCGACAAAATAGTTCTATCTGTATCTATTTTTACTACGTCATGCATTCCTCGCTGTATAATTCTGTTCTTTAATTTTTCAAGACTTTCTTTTGTAATAGTTCTTGGATTTTCTTTCCAAGTTTTTAGATCCTTAACTATTAACTTTTCTACATGCCATTCAAGTGGCACTAATTTTTTCTTGTTCATAATATAAATTTTAAACTAATTAATAAATAATCAGTCTTGAGGAGGTATCGACCCTTACGACAACAGAAAAAACCCCAAAACAATACAACTTAGTTACATCGTTTTGGGGTGTTTTCTCAACATCCACTTAAATACATCTTAAATATTCTATTGTGCCTATCATTATATATTACTTTAAATTTAAGGTCAACAAAAAATCCATTTTTATAGAAATATTTATTCTTACCTAAACTATCTAAAAAATAATTTTATTTTTGCTATAATTAAAAGAATGCAATCAAAAATAAAAATAACTCAAAAAAATAACTTTTCTAAACTTTTTAAAAATAAAATTCAAACAGCTATTGAAGAAGTTTCATCTAAAATAGAGAAGAAACTGAAACTTCCTACTTTAAGAATTATTGTTGATGATAATCTAAATTTAACTATTCCGGAAACAGGTGTTGGAGGATCTTGTGATTCTAATTTAATACAAATTCATATTAATCCTAACTTTAAAAACATAGAGAAATATATCTCTGAAAAAGTGAAGAGAACCATTACTCACGAAATACATCATAGTGTTAGAGATACATACTTTCCTTGGAATAAAGCTACTCTTTTAGAAGCTTTTGTTACTGAGGGTTTGGCTGACCATTTTGATATTGAAATTAATGGAGGAGAACCCTATCCTTGGTCTTTAGCATTAGATAATGAAGAATTTATCTTTTACTTAAACCAAGCATCAAAAGATTTATTTTCTAAAGATTTTGATTATAAAACCTGGTTCTTTGGCTCTAAAAGCCCTAAAATTCGAGTTAAGTGACATTTAGTGTTGCTAGAATTACTTTCGGCGATTCGAAAGATAAGAGATAACTAGCAATCTTTTTTCTTCTTTTTTAATACCTCGATGTCTTCGTAGAAGTTC
>JAHJLO010000128.1 GCA_018821685.1 Patescibacteria group bacterium | reverse complement strand
CAGCAGCGGTGATGGCTTCCAGTGAGGTCTGCGGGGCATCGGGGAGCACGGTGCCGAGACCATGCCAGGGAGGGGTTTGAACGAAGAATCCGGACTCAAAATCGTGGCTCATGGAATTTTCCTTTTCTGTTTGATTTGATTTATTGTTTTTGAAGATCAAAGGTGGGTTACAGGCGGAAGAGATGGCTGGAATTGGGCGGCGGACTGCGGTTGTTGTTCATGATGGACTCCTGGGTTGGGGTGTCGGTTTTCGTACAGGTGGGATGCGGTGCAGAGGATGTGACTGGTAAGCTCACGTTTGCGGATTGTGAAGCATGGGAAGATTCGAAAATGGATGGTTGCGGTGGTGGGGTCGACGGACGGATCGCGGTGGGGTGTGCGGGTCTTTTTGCGGTACTACGAATAGGTACAAGCGGCAGGGGTCAAAGTGGCCCCTTTTATGTAACTTGTACCAGGAAAATGCGGAATATTTTATCTGGAGGAAATATTTATAATCAAAATAAGCATGATTGAATTAGTAAAATAATATATTACTTTGAACCACTTCCCAGATATGAATATTCGAATCCATAGCCAGCAATCCATGGGTAGTACAATCCATTTTGCAAATAGCTAGCCAAGTGATTATCATTTCCACCTGTTATTGTGGCGGCTGATGTAGTCATATTTGATGTATAGCACTCTTGCAGACATGAGCAATCATGAGGAATGATGCTCACAAGTGGCCCATTATCGTGCACTGTGACTGGTGCCAAACTAAAACAACTTGAACACTGCACACAATAATCTTCATTTTGGGGTACATGGCCTGCAACATTTCTGGTTCCACCAACAACGGTTGAAATGTTATCAAAAGCCCTGTTACGATACCCTCCAACAGTGGTCATACCTGCCCTATCGCTTAGGATATCAGTATCAATATTATAAAGCTTGAATGGGAAATTACCATTAATTGGAACTCCCGCGACATTGAAGAGTCCTCCAAAAATTGCTGAAACGTAATCGAACGCCCAGTTATGCATGCCACCGGAAACTAAGGTGGCATACCCGGCGCTAACGTTATTTTGACCGCCAACAATCACCGATAGTTGACCACTTACCTGATTCCATGCTCCCCCCAAAGTTGAGCCCATCTCTCCATAGGTAATAGAATTCCCTCTCCCTCCCACAGCACAGGATCTTGGAGCATAAGCACCGTTGTCTTTTCCTCCAACAGCGACAGCATTGTCACCGGTTGAGTGAAAAACGTAATTTTCGTCTTTATAATATTTCCCTGCCCTGTTATGTTCACCACCTGCAACTAATGAGAAATCGCCATAGCCAATATTCCCAGGATTATAAAATTGCTCGTCGCCAATATCGAGGATAATCCCACCGCCTCCACAAACTGCTGACCCCCTACCATGAGTCTCGTTGTTGCCACCTGATAAAATTGCTGAATAATTTCCGTAGCTTCTATTTTCCATGCCACCCACCACCACCGAGTGAGAGCCGACAGCGGAATTGCCGAGAGAAGCGTGCTCATAACCGGGTAAAATTATCCCAGACCCGCCGCCACCTACGACCACCGCGGCATAACCAGGAGCGGTATTGGAGGACCCACTGATAATCGAGGCGTGGGTCCCTGTCGCATTATTGCTGTACCCTCCTAAAATGGTCGAATATTTACCTTCCGCTACATTGCGAGATATTAAATTGCAGATAAAATGCCCCCGCCAATAGCCGCAAGTCCCTCCACCACCGGTAGCGATGAAACTGAAATCCCCTTTTGCAGAATTGAGAGACCCCGTCGATACCATGGCGTGCTTTCCGAGCGCATTATTCCCATAGCCATTAAGGACCGACGCAAATTCCCCGCCGGCAAAATTTCGTTCCCCCCCGAGAACAAGAGCATGTGCTCCAACCGCGGAGTTGCTTACTCCGCTGACGATGACGCTGCCTTGACCGGTTGTTAAATTACTTTTGCCACCGATGATCGATGAATAGTCGGAAGAAATCCTGTTTTTATTGCCACCCAGAGTGGTGGAGTAATCACCAGCGATTTCATTGCTGTAGCCTCCTAGGATAGAAGAGTATCTGCTGTTGGAAATCGTGTTACTATTTCCACCTGTGATAGTGGCTGAAATCGTATTTTCAATAATTGAATTATTTTCACCCCCGACAATCGCGTTTCTCCTTCCCGTGACCACGTTTTTAAAAACCTCCGAGAATTGACGCGTTTGGCCCTTTGACATGGTTTTCAAGCCCGAACACTACGGAATTCACTGCATCCTCACTCCATGTATGTCCATTGCCTACGATAATATTGTGGGACCCTTGGCGCTCCGAGTCAACCGGATCTCCGGGTTGGGTGTAGCCTGGATGGTATTGCCTGCAATTCGTGTTGGTCATCGGACAGACATTATTTCCCAGGATCAGGTTTCCGAGCCCGTCTCCCTTGTCTTCAGTTCCACCCAAGCCTGAACTGTTGACGATGTGGACGTTACACCCTTGGAAGTAGACCTGATTTAACTCTACCCACATCTTGCATCCCTCAGGGGTATCTATAATGTATTCTCTGTCGGCAACATTAGATTTTTGGATATGCCTAGCATTCGGAATATCCATTTTTCCCGGAGCAGAACTCAATGAATCCTCCAAATCGTCCAGTCGATCTTCAAGTTTTTCCATGCGCGTAAGGCAAACGGATAAATCGGAATCATTTGAATCCAAGGGGCTATCGCGATATGTTTCGGGGTTTCCATAGCTTCCTCCCGAAAGTAACAAAAACCCCAACACAATAATGATTTTGTTTCTCATTATCACATCTCCTCCCGACAGTAACCGTAATAATTTGCTATCGTCCCCTCACAATAATATCCAGGATCACATCCGCTGTCTTCCTGCCGCCAATCACATGCCTTGTTGCATGCTGGCCCCCCAATGAAACACGAATATCCAGGAGAACAATCATTCGGAAAGTCGCAAATTTCACCTCCCTCATGGGTCCCCCGCGGAAGGCATTTCACATGCATGAAATCGTCGCCAATCAGGTAGCAACTCAAGTTCTCCGGACATCCCGTGTCGAAGATGGGATCGCACTCGTTGAGCTGGGCGCAGAACCGATACTTTTCCCCCAGTGGCCAATTGAAATAATTATCCATGCTTTGAAAAGAGCACACACCTCCATCTGGGCAGGTGTCACCGTAGGGTTCGGGTTCGTAACAGGAGACCATGCACAGTGGCTCCAGGCCGTAGTAGAAGTCCAGGCACACGGAACCCTTGGGACACTCTCCCTGCGGTCCGCAGGGCCCGTAATAGGTGCCCCCGGAGAACTGGGCCTCATCGAGGCAGGCAGCCTCGTCCTCGGTCCCGGTGAAGGCGCAGACCGTACCGTCAGGACACACCTCGGGTGATTCCCAGAAGACCCACTGAGCCGTGCACTCATCAGCCGAGCAGGCCAGCGTGCAGTCGGAGTCGTCGCAGTCGACCTCGCCGTCCCCGTCGTTGTCGAGACCGTCGTTGCAGTTGGTCTCCGAATCGCCGGTGCAGTAGGGATCCGTGAGACAGTCTGAGTCTCGGCAGTCTTCGTAGGTGTCGCTATCGTCATCGATTCCGTTGTCGCAGATCTCCTGATTCACATTGTTGTTATTGTTGGGGGAGTCATCGCAGGACCCCACCGCCGCCGCCAGAATGAAAATGAAAAGTCGCTTTCGCATGAAAAACGCTCCTTATATGATGAGCAATCAATCGGGTTATTTCCTTTTCTTCTATGTTTGTCAAGGCAGTAAATGGACTCCGTGAGCACCTCCCCGACCGCCGATCCGCGAAACGTTCACGCAAACCGGGGCCGAACTGTCCGCAGCGGCAACCAATTTCACGCAAAACCTTCACGTAAAACGTTCACGAGAAAGGGCCGAAATCGGCGGTTTTCAGAGGGAATGAGCGGGAAATGAAGATCTACTTGGTGGGAGCGAAAAGGCCTGTTGGATCAACGGGGAATCGCCAAATTCCGAGCACTGATGAGGCCTGTCCCGTAAGTCCTTGAAACCCTTGAATTAAACATCCAGGTTCCTCACCAGCAGCGCGTTGTGTTCGATGAACTCCCTACGGGGCTCCACCAGCTCGCCCATGAGCGTGGTGAACACCTGGTCGGCTTCGAGCACGTCGGGGATCTTGACCTGCAGCAGGGTG
>JAHJLO010000035.1 GCA_018821685.1 Patescibacteria group bacterium | reverse complement strand
TCTACTTTTTCAATCTCGGTTTTATTTGTTTTTCCCAGATAAAATCCAGTCCCAAAAGACCCTCCTACTAAAATCACCGCTAAAATGATTGGTGTTAATTTGTTCGTTAAAATTTTCTTTATCATGAGGATTATTATATCATGATGGGTTTAAAAATCGAAAGTTTATAATTTAAATAAAAAAACCTGTAGTACCCATTAAGAATGGTACTACAGGTTTGGGAAAATTTTCCGAAGAAAAGCTTTAAATTTTAAAGAATATTCTTCCCTCCGTCTTTCCAGCCAATTTCCATTAGCGGTAAAGGAGAGGTGCTATCCTCTTCTTCTGCCGGCAATGGATTTTCTTCGGGGATTTTTCTGGCTTCCCTTGTTTTTTGAATTGCGTATGAAGAATGCAATTCAGCAAACTTATACTCGTCGTTACCTGAAACCCCATAGGCAACAACAAAAAAGGACATAACTACTAATACTCTAAATATAAATATTTTCATGTTTTTCCCTCAGTGAAAATTTTTATTCAAAAACATCTATTTAATTTCTAGACACAATTTTAGAACAAATAAGTATTATTGTCAACAGGTTCCGAATATTTTAAAATAAAGTATAATTTAAGTTAGTTTATTAAAGAGTTTCAGTATTGAATTTATTTATTAACTTAATTACATATGATTAAAAAACATACTTATAAAAATTTAACTTGGGTTGATTTATTCAGACCTACACAGGAAGAAATTAGAGAATTAATGAAAGATTACTCTTTGATTCCTAGTATTGCTGAAGATCTTTTAACTCCAACTTTTAAACCCTCTGTAGATTTACATAAAGATTTTTTGTATCTTATTTTACATTTTCCAGCTCTTAAGCACACTCATTTTAACGAAAAAGATCAGGAAGTTGATTTTATTGTGGGTAGAGATTTTATTATTACTTCAAGATACGACACCATCGATTCCCTTCACAAATTTTCAAAAGAATTTGACGTAACTTCTATTTTAGAGAAAGAAAACGTCGACGGTAATGCCGAACATATTTTTTTCTTAATTTTGAAGAAATTATATAATTCAGTTAACTATGAACTCGAATCAATCCAAGACTCTCTAGAGACAGCTGAAAATATGATTTTCAAAGGAGAAGAAAGAAGAATGGTTAGAGAATTATCGGGAATTAGCCGTGACTTACTTAATTTTAAACAAGCAACAAACACCCATAAGGAAACTTTAGAATCGCTATCTTCTGTCGGTTCAAAATTTTTCGACAATGATTTTGGGGAACATATGAAAGAAATCGTAACTTTGCACGATAAAATAAGACATCATATTGCAATGAACAGAGAATCCTTAGTTGAACTTCGTGACACAAATGACTCTCTCCTTTCAACAAAACAGAACGAGACCATGACAGTTTTAACTATTATGGCTTTTGTAACGTTCCCTCTATCTTTAATCGCTTCTATCTTTGGAATGAATACCGAAACAATGCCTCTTGTAGGTCAAACAAATGATTTTTGGATGGTTATTGGAATAATGCTTGTTTTAACAACTTGTATGTTTTTACTTTTTAAATATAAAAAATGGCTATAAAAATATATAACACATTAGTTAGAGAAAAAGTAGAATTTAAACCGATTGAAAAAAATAAGGTACGTTTTTATCAATGTGGACAAACTGTTTATAGTATGCATCATATTGGTAATATGAGAGCTATGGTAATGTCAGATATTGTTATAAGAACGCTTGATTATCTCGGTTATAAAATTAATTTTGTAAGAAATTATACAGACGTTGGACACCTAACAAGCGATGAAGATGCAGGTGAAGACAAAATTGAAAAAGGAGCAAAAAAAGAAGGCCTTTCCCCTCAAGAATTAACAGAAAAATATATAAAGCTTTTTGAAGATGATACAAATAAATTAAATACTCTCTCTCCAACCCATAAACCAAAAGCGACTGAAAATATTCAAGAAATTATCGACATGGTCCAAATTCTACTGGATAAAGGATATGCCTATAGAACAGATTTGGCTGTATATTTTGATACTTCAAAAGTTATAAATTATACTCAACTCTCAGGACAAAAAATTGAAGAAAATAGAGAAGGAGCGGGAACAGGTGAAATTTCTGATTCACAAAAAAAGAACCCTGCTGATTTTGCACTTTGGTTTTTTAAAGCTGGAAAACACAAAAAAGCAATACAATATTGGTCATCACCATTTCACTCACCTTTAGTTAAAGAAGGTGAGGGTTTCCCTGGCTGGCATATTGAATGTTCAGCTATGAGTAAAAGATATTTAGGGACAACCCTTGATATTCATATGGGAGGTATTGAACATATCCCTATTCACCATACAAATGAAATAGCTCAATCTGAGGCAGCGAACGGAGTTGGATTTGTAAAATACTGGCTCCATCACGAACATCTTTTGACTGATGGTAAAAAAATGTCTAAATCAAAAGGGACGACTTTCACTATAAACGAAATTGAAGGAAAAGGATTCGATCCTCTTACCCTAAGATCTTTCTTTTTACAAGCTCACTATCGTTCAAGACAGAATTTTACTTGGGAAGCTTTAGAATCAGCTCAGACAGGATTAAATCGTATCTACGAACAGGTGGCTTCTTGGGGTGATGATGTTGGTCAAATAAATACTAAATTTAAAGAAAAATTTATAGAGAAAATCAGTGATGATTTTAATACCCCCCAAGCATTAGCTGTTGTTTCGGAATTACTAAAATCGGATATAGAAGACAAAGATAAATTAGCTACCATCTTAGACTTTGACAAAGTTCTTGGATTAAAACTAAACGAAGCTAAAAATAAAGTTCAAACAAGTTTGGTTATTAGCGAATTATCTCAAGAAATTCAAGAGATAATTACAGAAAGAATAAAAGCCCGAGAAAACAAAGACTACAAAAAATCAGACGAATTAAGAGATAAACTTTCTGAAATAGGTTACGAAATAAAAGATTCCGGATTAGAAACAGAAATATTTAAAAAATAGTTTCAATAGTGATAAAAGACTCATCAAATTATTTTGAAAAAACTTTCAAAATAATTTGATGAGTCTTTTACTATCCCCCTTTCTTCCACAGTTTACAAACTCTTTTAGATTTATTTTTAATATTAATTTTTAAAAAACCTTATTTTATAACATCTTTTGACTTCTTACTCTTTTTGTCTTT
>JAHJLO010000034.1 GCA_018821685.1 Patescibacteria group bacterium | reverse complement strand
GATGCTGAAGCAAAAATCGGAGAGAAAATCACAGAAGCTATTATTACAGTTCCTGCTTATTTCAACGACGCTCAAAGAAAAGCTACCAAAGATGCTGGAAAAATTGCAGGACTTGATGTAAAAAGAATTATAAATGAACCAACCGCTGCAGCTTTAGCTTACGGTTTTAATAAAAAGACAGATCAGCAAATCGTAGTGTTCGATTTTGGTGGTGGTACTTTCGATGTGTCTGTTCTAGAAGTTGGAGATGATGTTGTTGAAGTAAAATCAACAGATGGAGATTCTCATATGGGAGGTAAAGACATTGATCAAAAAATTATCCGATGGATTTTAGATGAGTTTAAAAAAGAAAATGGAATTGATCTTTCAAAAGATCCTTTGGCTTTGCAGAGACTAGATGAAGCTTCAGAAAAAGCAAAAATTGAACTCTCTTCTGCTTCAGAATCAGAGATTAATATTCCTTTTATCACTTCAGATGCAAATGGTCCTAAACACTTATTACTTAAACTTAGCAGAGCTAATTTAGAAGAACTGGCTAGCGATTATATAACAAGATCAATCGAAATTACAAAAAGGGCTCTTGAAGCATCACCTTTTGAAATTTCAGATATTGATGAGATAGTTTTAGTTGGAGGGCAGACAAGAATGCCTGCGATTAAAGAAGCAGTGAAAGCTTTGTTTAATGGAAAAGAACCTAATCAATCTATTAACCCAGACGAGGTTGTTGCCGATGGTGCAGCTATTCAAGCCGGTGTATTGCAGGGAGATGTTAAAGATGTTCTTCTTCTTGATGTTATTCCTCTTTCATTCGGAATTGAAACAATGGGAGGTGTTGCGACAAAACTTATTGAAAAGAATACAACTATTCCGACTTCAAAATCTCAAGTTTTCTCAACGGCTTCTGACAACCAGACTTCGACAGAAATTCACGTTGTTCAAGGAGAGAGACCTTTAGCAACAGATAATAAATCTTTAGGAAGATTTATTCTTGATGGAATTGCCCCAGCTCCAAGAGGTGTTCCTCAGGTTGAAGTTACATTTGATATTGATGCCAATGGTATTTTAAATGTTAAAGCGAAAGATAAAACAACAGGAAAAGAAAACTCAATTAGAATTGAAGCAACTTCATCTTTGAGCGACGAGGATATTGAAAAAATGAAAAAAGATGCGGAGATGCATGCTGACGAAGATAAAAAGAAAAAAGAGGTTATTGAAGCTAAGAACGTCGCAGAGCAAATGATTTATACAGCTGAAAAAGCTTTGAAAGATGCAGAAGGAAAAATAGGAGAGGATATAAAGACTGGAGTGAATGTAAAAATAGAAGCACTTAAAACAGCAAAGAATGGTGACAACCTAGAAGATATTAAAAAAGCTTCAGATGAACTTTCAACTGAGATGCAGAAAATCGGTTCAGCGATGTCCGAAGGATCCGCCTCAGGAGGAGCACAGGCACAGCCAGAAGCGAATGCCACTGCAGGAGATCAAACACAAGCTTCTGAAGGAGAGAATGTGAGAGATGCTGAGTTTGAAGAGGGTAAACCTGAAGATGAAGGAACAGAAGAAAATAAATAACCCTTCATCAAAAGACAAAGATATCTCTAGAGTCTTTGAGAAAGAGATGAAAAAATAAAAGTTCGTTAGGTTTTACCTAACGAACTTTTATTTTTTTCTCGCGTGAGATTTTTTAAAAACGTTGATTTTTTCGCCATATTGGAGTATTGTCTTTTTAGAAATCAGAAGTTAAGAAAGTAAATTATTCAAATAAGGAGATCGTTGTGGAACATCAACTTAGTGGACAATGGCCTTTAAGACATAAAGATTCTTTGGAAAAATGAGAGGAAATTTTAAAAAAAATTAAGGAGAAAAAACCTTTTGATTCTCACCTCAGGGGTTGGGGAGATTTAAATGTCTGTAAATCTTGTGGCTATTGTTCGGAATATGGGGAATACAGAAAATGTGGTTTTTGCCCTTTATGGAAAGATAAATTTTGCAATTTTTCAATGGTTGAAGGCCTTGAAACTATTTTTTGGCAACTTGTTCAGGAAATGAGTTACCCTAAACCCGACTTCGTCAGGGCTGAATTACTTGCTAACCAGATGATTCAAAGAATTAAACAAGACGACCCAGCTCTTCGGGCGAAATAACAATAATTTATTTAAGTAATATCGAATAAAAAAAGCGGCTTCCTTGGAAGTCGCTTTTGTAATTATTTAGTGGCCGAGTCACTAAAGTTTTGTTTTTAAGAATGAGGTATTCTATAAATTAAACCATCGCATTCTTCTCCTATCTGATTTCTTAGTATATAAGGAGACGCGACTTTACCTCCTAAGGATTCCGCTACTTTTCTGCTGGGGACGTTTGCTTTTGCCACTGGATATTTAAGATAAGAATAAGTTAAATTTTTATCTGCCCAGTTTTTTACTCCACGCATTGCTTCTTGCCCATATTTATAACCATGGGCGTCTTTTTTTAGCCAAATCCCTAATTCTGGAGATTTTTGGTTAAGGTGATGAAGTCCTATACACCCCAGAAATTCTCCGTTTTTAGGGTTCGTAATGGCAAAGATTAAATCCTCACCCTTTCTTATTTTATCAACGGAGTTTTTGAGAAAATTATCTGTGTCTTTTATATTTCCTGTTGGTTGAGGAAACATATACTTAGTTATTTCTTTGGTTAATTCCTTGAAGATTACCTTTCTGAATTTTGAAGAAATAGGGACTAGTAACAACCTTTCTGTTTGAATCGTGATTTTTGATAAATCCATTTTGAACTCCTTATTTAATTTTGAAAGAACTCTTACTAAAGCAAGGCTTTAGTAAATGATTTGTTTGCCAAACAAAAAACCTCGGCTGTTTTATGTTCAGCCGAGGTTTTTCTAATAGAATTTTTTAGATTTTAATTCTTTAAGATAAATTGAGGGAGTTTAAAACTACCACAGCTAAACACAAATAAAGTATTTGGAATGACAAAAGAGGCCCCGGATTGATCGGCTTCTTTGTTTATATTTAGCTTTGTATAATTTCTATACATACTTTGTTTGTAACATAAATATATCTTATTCGTCAAGTCTCCCTTAAAAAATGTAACAGCGTTTTTTTATGGGAAGATAAAATACATCTTTATTTTATCTTCATTTTGATGTAAAATACTCTCATGTCAGAAAACTATTATGAGATATTAGGAGTTGATAAAAGTGCTTCAAAAACCGATATTAAAAAGGCTTTTCATAAGTTAGCTCATAAATATCATCCCGATAAAAAAGGAGGTGATGAAGCTATGTTTAAAAAAGCTAGTGAGGCCTATTCTATTTTATCCGATGAAAAGAAGAAAGCCGAGTATGATACCTATGGTAGGGTTTTTGGTGGTGACCCCGGTGCTGGTGCCGGACAAGGTTTCGGAGGTTTTGATTTTTCTGGGTTTGCTCAGCAAGGAGGAAATGTCGAATTTGATTTAGGTGATTTATTTGGAGGTATGTTTGGGGGAGGTCGGGCTAGAGCAAAAAGAGGAAATGATATTTCTATCGATATAGAACTTTCTTTTAAAGATGCCGTGTTTGGAGTGAATAGAAAGGTTTCTTTAACAAAGAATTCTGTTTGTGATATTTGTAATGGTAGCGGAGCAAAAGCTGGTAGTGAAATGGTTACCTGTTCTTCCTGTAATGGAAACGGTCAAGTTCATGAGACAAAAAGATCCGTTCTAGGAACATTCTCTACGGTAAAAACCTGTGATACTTGCCAAGGAAAAGGAAGGGTTCCTAAGGATAAATGTAAAAATTGTTCGGGTCAGGGTATCAGTAAAAAACAAACTGAAATTTCTTTGAATATTCCCGCTGGAATAAATAACGGAGAAATGATTCGCTTGACCGGTGCCGGTGAAGCTATTTCAGGAGGCGTTTCTGGTGATTTGTATATAAAAGTTCATGTTGCTAAAGATAAAAACTTTAGAAAGGAGGGTTATAATTTAATAACAGATTTAAATATTAAATTATCTGACGCCTTGCTAGGTGCTGAATATAATATAGACACATTGGATGGAAAATTAAAATTAAAAATTCCTGTCGGCGTGACCTTTGGAGAAATTTTAAGAGTAAGGGGAAAAGGTGTCCCCATTGACGGAACAAAAAGAGGAGATATTATGGTAAAATTAAACATACAATTACCGAATAAGTTGAATAGAAAGACACGAAAACTAGTCAGTGAATTGCGAAAAGAAGGAGTTTAAAATAACCTCAAATTTGGCACACTCCGTCGTCGACTTCGTCGCAAAAACATTCGAAGTACCAGTACGTACATCTCGTATTTTTGCTCCTAGTCTTCTTGGATTGCACTCAAATTTGAGATTATTTAATGAAAACGGATATTAGTTTCGTAAGAAAACAAAAATGAAAAGATTATATTTTTTACCACCGCTTATACTACAAACGATTATTTGGATTCCGACTAGAATTTATTTTAAGTTGGTTCATTCTTATTCAGTTCAAGGTTTAAAAAATTTAAAAAGATTAAAACATAATAAAAACGGGGTTATTTTTGCTGTTAATCATTCTAGTGAATTAGACCCCATAATGATTCCAGCATCACTTCCTTTTTTGTCACATATGATGCCGATGTTTTATGTTTCAAGAGAGAAAAAATTTTATGATAATAGTGGTTGGCGACAGCATATTTACGGCGGTCGTTTTTTTAATGCTTGGGGAGCCTATACTGTTTATACTGGTTTGAAAAATTACGATTTATCTTTAAAACATCATATTAAAATCTTAAATGATGGAAGAAGTGTTTGTATTTTCCCAGAAGGTCGTAAAACAAGAGACGGAAATATAGGAGAGGGGAAACCGGGAACTAGTTTTTTGTCCTATAAAACAAATTCTCCCATAGTTCCTGTAAGAATAAATGGGCTTTATAAACCATTGGTTCAAAAAGATAAATTAGGTAGAACAAAAATTGAAGTAATTTTTGGGGAACCTATTTATCCAAAAGATTTGTTTGGCTCTGCTATTTCAGAAAATAGTGAGGAGGGGAAAGATATTAGCATTGAAGAGTTTAAAAGAACGAGGGAGGTTGTTATGGATTCAATAAGAAATCTTTAATTAATAAACTCGGAATTACCTTATTTTATCACTTTGAATTTTTTAAAAATTCGAAGTGATCGTTAATACGAAAACTATAAATATTAATGGTTCGTGATGAAGTAATTTAAAAAATATATTAAAAAAACCACATCCTTGTAACAGGTGTGGTTTTGGCACTTGATTCTTCGGTTCCTTCACTTTCTTCTTTTTGCCTCTCTTCTAATGGCATCTGCTATGCGTAGGCAAAAGATCGTATTTGTTGTGTTTACCTCACATAACTTTAAAAGTTTTTTGTAGCAGGCGTCTAGTGATTTTGCAAATATGGCTGTTCCCTCTGTTTCGATTACTGGTTTAAGAGTATCCAGTATCTTTTTTGTAAGGAGATTATCACTTATTCCGGTAAGGTTTATAATTATTTTTTTTAATTCTTCTTTGTCCATTATTTTTCCTCATCAAAAGTTGTGGTTTCTCTTGTGGAACTATCTCTAAATTCTTTAAGTATTTAATCACAAACAACGTTTTTAATCAACCATTTTGCCGTGTTTTGTATTAAATTTATGATATAATCATTTTTATGATAACTATAGACGAAAATAAAATAAATGAAATTTTAGAGAGAGGAATAATCGCTGATATTTTGCCTACAAAAAAAGAATTAAAAGAGAGATTGATGAGTGGTGATAAGCTACGATTTTATATTGGAGCTGATCCAACAGCCAAAGCTCTTCATCTTGGACATGCTCAAAATCTGATGTTACTTGAGAATTTTAGAAAACTTGGACATGAGGTTATTTTCTTAATTGGTGATTTTACTGGAATGATTGGTGACCCTACCGATAAAGGAGCTGCTCGTGTTCGACAAACCAGAGAAGATGTTGAGAATAATTTTAAAGGTTGGTTAGAACAAACTAAAAATATCCTATCTTTTGAAGATAAAGAAAATCCAGTTTTGGTTAAATATAATTCGGAATGGCTTGGAAAATTAAATTTTGCTGAGGTACTTGAGTTGGCAAGTAATTTTACTGTTCAACAAATGCTTGAAAGAGATATGTTTGATAAAAGAATGAAAGAAAACAAACCAATTCACGTTCATGAATTTATGTACCCACTTATGCAAGGCTACGATTCTGTTGCTATGGATGTTGATGTTGAGCTTTGCGGAACCGATCAGATTTTTAATGCTTTGGCAGGGCGGACACTTTTGAGAAAATTAAAAAATAAAGAAAAATTTGTTGTTTCTGCTAATTTGATTCAAGATGAAAAAACGGGAATGTTGATGTCAAAATCAAATGGAACTGGTGTTTTCTTGGATTTGAATTCGAATGATTTATATGGAGCGATAATGTCACAACCAGACGGAATGATTCGACCACTCGCTCTTGGTTGTACTCAAATTTCTCTTGATTATATTGAGGAAATGATGGGATTAGAAAATCCTAGAGACGCTAAAATGAAGTTAGCTTTTGAAATTACAAAAATTTATCACGGAGAAGAAAAAGCAAAAGAAGCCGAAGAAAATTTTAAAACTCAATTTCAGAAAAATGAAATTCCAGAGAATATCGAAGAGTTTGAGGTGAAAGAAGGCGAGGGAATTCTTACTGTTTTGAATCAAATTGGTTTTGTGACTTCAAACGGAGAGGCAAGGCGAAAAGTGACCGAAAAAGCCGTAAAATTGGACGGAGAGAGTGTTGAAGACCCAACTTATACAATTGAGAAGGGAGAGAAAATAATCAAATTAGGACGTAAAATAGCAAAGTTAATAATAAAATAAAAAATTTATGAAAGAAACAAAATTTATAGTAGGAATAATCATTTTAGTTTTGGTTATTATAGGAGGGTCTCTTTGGGGGATTCCGAAATATAGAATTTACAAACAAGATTTAGCAGGACAGGCAAATCTAAGACAGCAAGAATGGGAAAAGAAAATAGCTATTGAAGAGGCTCGGGCTTTAAAAGAATCTGCTATTTTAAGAGCAGAGGCAGAAATTGAAAGAGCTAAAGGGGTTGCCGAGGCAAATAGAATTATTGGAGACTCTTTAAAAGGAAATGATGAGTATTTAAGATACCTTTGGATTGATGGATTACAAACAAATGAACAGCAGGTGATTTACATACCTACCGAGGCAGGACTTCCTATTTTAGAAGCAGGAAAGAGATACTAATCTAATAAAAATATATGTCTAAAAAAATATTACTATCAGGAGTTAAGCCAACAGGCCGACCCCATATTGGAAATTATTTTGGAGCGATGAAACAATTCGTTGATCTTCAGGGTGAATATGAAAATTCATATATTTTCATCGCGGATTATCATGCTCTAACATCCGAAAAAGAAGGACTTGCTATTGGAGAAGATAGTTTGAATTTAGCTTTGGATTATTTAGCTATTGGTTTAGATCCTAAAAAAGTTGTTTTGTTTAAACAATCTTCAGTTCCTCAGGTTACAGAATTAAGCTGGATTTTTTCTTGTTTAGTAACCATGCCTTATTTAATGAGGGCGCATGCTTTTAAAGATGCAGAAGCGAAAAATAAAGAAGTGAATGTTGGAACTTTTAATTATCCTGTTTTGATGGCGGCAGAT
>JAHJLO010000033.1 GCA_018821685.1 Patescibacteria group bacterium | reverse complement strand
ATTTTTAAAAAACAAAAAGAAAAATCGTTAAGTACGACTTTTTGATAACCATTATAATATATTAAAAAATAGACAAAAGCAACGGAAAATTTCTCCCAGAGAGAAATTTTCCGTTGCGTTTGTTGTTTTTTAATTTTCAAGTTTCTAACCTTGCCTGCCGGCAGGCAGGTTTAGTCGTGAACATTCTGGAAGATACGGATACTGGATTCGGTAGCAAGAAACCTTAATCGCTCGCGTATTCACCTAATACCGAATATATTTTAACATAAAAAATCGCCGAAATTTTTTCCTTACGGAAAAAATTTCGGCGATGAAGAACAAAGAACCAAGGACTGAAAAGGGTTGAGGTTTTTAGTCCTGAGGGCTTGCGAGACGCAAAGTAGGACAATCAGAAAAACAGCTATTATCTAACCAATTCCAACGCAGAACCACACCACGCCCGCTCTCGAAGAGACAAGGGACAAGGAGGTCGCCGTCGCTATGCAGAACAACCGATTTCCAACCAAACACGAATTTTCCTGAAAAATATTTTCTAAAAAATTCAATTCCTCTAGATTGGATCGCGAGAAGTTCCACAAACCCTAAGCAACCTTCAAGCAAAAGATTGTCTTTCAAATACTTGTAGATTACATCACCCGTAACAATGCCATTTTCCTGATCTGGATGTAACCATTGTTCGAGCTTACTCACATCAAATTCTCCAGGTCCTGAGTTTTCTAACTCACGATGCTGAGCTTCTTTCACCCAATCTGGATAAGTTGGGCAAACCGAACGATCAATTTTGATAATAGGATCGATTCGTGAAGTCAAACCTTCATCTTTAGGTCTTAACCCACACACTTTCCGATATTCATTTCGGTTAATTTGCGAAGGGTTAGCTTTAGTCAAATCTGACAACAAACCTCTCGAAATAAACTCCTGAACCTCTGCGGTGTCTTTACCATTAAAAAAACTTAAAATCTTTTCTGCTTGTTCTAGGGTTGCCATAGCAAGTCCTCCTTTGTGTGGTCACTTTCGTGGCACGGTTTTTGTTTAGACGATTTTATATCGTCCTATTAAAGTACAAATTACACAATCAATATACTTGTTTGGTCAAGCAAAGTCAATAGAAACTAAATCTAACTATTTAATTTCTCGCAGATCTACGCGGATTGTACGCGGATACAAACGCAGAAAAAATTTAAAAAAAACAATTAACTCAACGAGTTGAGTTAATTGTTTTTTCTTACTTCATATTATCCCAGTCTTTACTCGAGATTCCTGATTGTCGTAAGATTTCAGAAACTAAAGATTTGGAAATATCGCTCTTATGAGGATTTGGTACTCTCACTTTCAAATCACCTTTGATCATAAACATATGCTGTCCTCCAGAATAAGGTCCGTCAAAACCAAATTTTTTAAACTTTTTTATTAGATTTCTAAGTGAAATATTTTTAGGCATATTGAGGAACTTTTTTCAAACTAATACCTATATTTAAACCTCGAATTTTTTCTCCAGACTTAACATTTAACAAAACCCAGTCTTCCAAAACCTCTCTTAATTCTTCTCTACACCCCTCCAAATTTTTGCTATTCGCCCAAACACCCTTAATAGACGGGATTTCACCGAAATAAGTTCCGTCTTCTAAAATTTTATATTTAGCACTATTTAGTTTTTTAGTTATAAATTCCGTTAACATATTTAAAATATACCACCTATTTAAACTCAGAGCAAATTCTTTTTTACTACTTATTAACTAATAATTACTCCTAGCACTTTGCATGGTAAAAATTAAACAAAAAGAGAACCGACGAGCTAGCTCGTCGGTTCTCTTTTTGTTTAATTTTTTGAATTTTCTCAATTCAATTAAATTTTTTCAAAATTGGATGAAGTTTACTTTTGTTTTGGTAAGAATAGAGGAAGATGTATGTGTTATTACTTCGACCGATATTCTTGCCGAAACAAAAGTAAAATTCGCCGATTTTGGGAAAATTTTACCAAGCGAAGTGGGCAAAAGCTTTATTGGCTTCCGCCATTCTGTGAACATTCTCTCTTTTCTTAATTACTTCCCCTTCTTTATTATTTGCTGCCATTAATTCATCAGCGATTCTTTTACTCATTGAAGTTCCCTTCTTTGATCTTGCTGCTTCGATTAACCATCTCATTGCAAGAGCTAATTTTCGATTTTCTTTTACTTGAATAGGAACTTGGTAGTTGGCACCTCCAATTCTTCTTGATTTAACTTCCATTATTGGACCAGCATTTTTCATAGCCCCGTTAAATACTTCCATTGGGTCTTTTACCTTAGCAACTTCCTTTATCATATCCATTGCATCGTAAACAACTTTTCGAGCAGTACTTTTCTTTCCATCAAGCATAATATAATTTATGAATTGTTCAAGAACCACTGAATCATAAACTCTGTCTGGTTGAATATTTCTTTTATCTTTAATTGGTCTTCGCATGTTTTATTTTCTTTTATTTAGGCTTTTTAGATCCGTATCGACTTCTACTTTGTTTTCTATTTTCAACACCAGTTGCATCAAGTCTTCCTCTGACAACGGTATATCGAACTCCAATATCTTTAACTCTTCCCCCTCTTAGAACAACAACTGCGTGTTCCTGAAGATTGTGTCCCATTCCTGGGATATAAGCAGTTACTTCCATTCCATTTGTTAATCTAACTCTAGCAATCTTTCGAACAGCTGAGTTAGGTTTTTTAGGAGTTTTTGTTGTCACCTTTGTACAAACACCTCTTTTAAAAGGAGACGGGTATACAGTTGGTTTGTTTTTATTAGTATTAAAACCACGCCCAAGAGCAATAGCTTTCGGCTTTTTAACGATTTTCTTTCTACTCTTTTTTACTAACTGATTTGCTGTTGACATAATTTATTTGTTTCCATTGGCTTATAATTTATTAAAAATAAACCAACTTAAAATTCATTTAATTTAAGTGACCTTAAATCTACTATATTCTTCAAAAAAAAGCAAATTACTTTTTAAATTCAAAAGATAAAATTCTAGTATCTGTAATAAAGAAAAGGTTTCGCCGAAGGCAAAACCTTTATTTCCAAGGAAGTGGAATATGAAAAGATTTGTTAAACCAACGACAAGCTTTTCCATAATCCTTACTAAAATATAAAAGAACAAACCTAAATACCCCTGACCCAGACATACCGCAACTAAAACAACGCCAGCTTCTATTATTATAAAGAATAAAAGAAGGTGTTGCCTCATTATGAAATGGGCATCTAATCTTTACAGCAAGCGGTGAAAAAGCTAAATATTTTTTATGAATCTTTAATCCCAATTTCTGAAAAACAAGTTCAAGAGGAATTTCGCTTACTAAAGAAAAAAATCTTTTTTTTCTTGCCTTTATATTCAATATTTTCTCCTTTTCTAAAAAGTACCCTTTTGCTTTCTTCAAAACACGAAGAATCCGCTATTTAAATATTACGCCAAGCTCATTAGATTTTATGTACTAATACGGACCTACAAAAGGGTAAAAAAATAACAAGCTTAGCTACGAAAAAGCAGGTTCACTAATACCTTTTGGACTTTTTCTTTCTCGTCATTAAAAAATAATATATATGAAACATAGATTAAAAGCAAGAAAAAATTTCGCTTTAGCGAAATTTTTTACTTACCAACCTCTTAACTTACAAAACTACTGACCTATCGACTTGTTAATTTACAACCCCATCCCTGTAAACAAACTAAATAAGAAGTAAATTATTGGCAAAAGCATTTTCCAAACAAAGAAGACAAAGATGAAGATAAGCCAAAACCAATTCTTTTCTAGGAAGTGTTGAATATATTTTAATCGATAAGGAAGAATTCCAAATAATATTTTAGACCCGTCTAAAGGAGGAATAGGAATTAAATTGAATGTACCCAACACAATATTAATCAAAACTATTAAACCTGCTGGTTGAAGTAACTCGATAGGAATAGCTCCAAAACGCATCAATGAACCAAAAATCAAAGCCACCGTAAAGTTAGACAAAGGTCCTGCAAAAGCAACCATGGGCTCCCCCACTTTTGCGTTTCTAAGATTATAAGGATTATAAGGAACGGGTTTTGCCCAACCAAAAATAAAACCAGTTGAAAGATAAGCAATAGTAGGTACAATAACTGAGCCAACCATATCCAAATGTTTAAAGGGATTTAAAGTAAGACGACCCGCCATCTTTGCGGTCACATCTCCAAAATAATATGCCATATAACCATGAGAGACCTCATGGATGACAACAGACATAATAAGAATAACTATTGCGAATATAAAATCTACTTCTCCCATAATTTAAAATTTTAAAAATTGGTAATCTCCGACTTGCTAAATAATAAAACTAATGATAACATAACAATCACTTAAATTAAACGAGTAGAAATTAAAAACATGTCAAAAACTTGCCCAATTACAGGAAAAAATACAAAGACTGCTGGAGGTTACAGCAACCGTGTTCGTGCTACAAAATTTAATCCAACAGGAACTAAAAGAAGAAAAGCTAATTTACAAAAAAAGAGAATCTTCGTTCCAGAAATTGGAAAATCAATGGTTTTGACAATTTCTACTAAAGCGATTAAAACTATCAATAAAAACGGAGCGTTTGCAACACTAAAGAAAGCAGGATTGATTAAATAAAAAATAAAATAAAAGAACCGGTGAGCAGGCTCACCGGTTCTTTTATTTTGTTTTTTTATTGAATTAGAATATAATGGAAATAGAGATTTTTCATAAAAAAGGAGGATCTAACAAGGAGTAAGATAGTGGGAGAAAAAAACAAGATAGATTATAAAAAAACATGTTCTTCTGTGGCTGGTGGGTTTGGATTATTGTTCCATTGCAAAAATTGCACCCAGGATCAAAAAACCTGCCTATTAAAAAGAAAATCAGAAAAATTAGAGAGGAAACATGCCCAATCGAAAGTCCAAGCGGTTTAAATCGCTTGGACTTTTTCAATAAAGTTTACTCCAAAAGCAAACTCCGCCCGTCACTTTTAAAAATAATTGTTCCCTCTTTGTCAGTTCTTAATAAAGGAATTTCAAACTGTCTTAACAGATCCAGAATTTCTTGATGGGGATGCCCGTAGCTGTTATTCTCTCCCACCGAAGCAATCGTATATTCAGGACTTGTAAAACCTAAAAATAAATCCGAAGTTGAAGTTTTCGAACCATGATGTCCAAGCTTTAAAACATCCACATCAATATAATCACCCAAACTTTCAACTAAATACTTTTCAATACTCCGAGGGGAATCTCCTGTAAACAAAAAAGAATTTTCTCCATGAGTTAATTTTAAAACAACGGAAGCTGTATTTGGTTCAAATTCACTTATATCCAAATCTCCCACCGGAAATAAAACCTCTAAATAACTCTCACACCCGTGAGGTTCTTCGGGAAGTCTAACTTCCCGAAGATTACAAAGAAAAATTTTCTGACCTTGTTGAGCGGTTATTTTTTGAATTTGTTTTTTCTGAATTATATTTTCAAATTCTTCATAGGTTCCATTATCTGAGCCGACCCCAGACTCCATCACAAAATCAACTGTGTAACTTTCCAAAACAGCTGGCAAACCCCCGATATGGTCTTGATCAGGGTGGGTTAAAATAACCATATCGATTGAGCGGTCATAAAAAGGCATTACTTTTGCGAGTTGTTGCAAAACTTGAGAATTTGCACCACCATCAATTAAAATCTGTTTTCCATCGAGAGACTCAATAAAAATAGCATCCCCCTGCCCCACATCCAGAAAAGCTACGGTCACAAAATTTCTTTCTTCCACGAAAACTCCATACCAAATAAACACATTAACACAAAAGAAAAAACTAAGAATATATAATTTCGTATTTTTCATTTTTAATATTATACAACAAAAAATATATTTCGATTTCTTTAAATTAAAATAAAATCTACAGAAGCTTTGCTCCTGTAGATTTTATTAGAAATATTTTATGTTTTTTTACAAACCAAGAAAGGTATTTTTGTCTAGGATAGAATTTTCTCGATTATCCAAAGAATACCAATCAACTTTTCTTGATAAATACATTATGGTTGCAAGGATTAAGAATAATCCAAGGCTACCAATAAATAAAGCATAATCCTCTAACTGAAGTAAGGTATAGATAAACGCGTACAAGAAAATTAATACTCCTCCTTCAATTGCCACAAATCTTTTTTCTTTCAAAACAGTCAAAGAATACAGAAGAATAAGACCAATAGTTGAAATACCAGCAATTCCGTAAGCAAGGTTAAAGCCGATGATTTCTGAAATTGAAACGAGCAAGGCGTAAAAGAGTACGAGTGCCAATCCGATGAGAATATACTGAATTGGGTGAACTCTCCTTCTGTTAAATATTTCAAATGATAAGAAAACCAAAAAAGTAAGTGCTATAATCAAAAGCGCATACTTAACAGAACGTTCTGATTTTTGATAACCATCAACCGGCTCAATTAAACTCACACCAAAAACAGAATCGTAAATACCATAGGTACTACCAGTCCAAGACTGAGGGTAATTTCTATTCAAATCTAAAATATGCCAATCACTAACAAAACCAGCTTCACTTACCTCTCTGTTATTTGGAAGAAAAGAACCGTCGAAACTAGGAGATGCCCAGTCTGAGGAAACTTTTACGTCAGTCGTTTTTCCAACTGGAGCAAAAGCCAATCTCTCGCTTCCCTTCAATTTCAAATCAAAAGAAAAGTTATTTTTTGAATAAAGAGCACTTGCGGGGATATTAACACTTAATCCCGAAGAACTTCTTCCTTGAGTTTCTCCAACGGCCATAGCTTTTATTTTTGTTTCTCCATAAATATCCCAATGATTGTTAGTGTAATTATTTATTTCCCTAATCACGTCATCGGTTTTGATTCCTGAAATAAACTGAAGTTTTTGATTATTTAAATTAAAATCAGTTCTCTCTTCCACACCTCTAATATCAGGAATCCCTACAGCTATAAAAGCGTTATTCCAATGTATAAATTGGGAGTTTATTCCCAAAGAAGCGAAATCAGGCTTTTCAAAATCTCCAGAGACAGAAATATTTGATGAATAGACAACCGCATCATAAATTCCACGAGACCTTAGCTCAGGAGAAACCGTGGTTTCAATATTTAAATTCTCAGGCAAAAAATGAGCATAGGCGATTTCCTTAATTTGTTTTCCATCCACCGTTCGATAGGAATCATAAGGTACAGTCAAAATAGGTCCAGCAATAATTTGCTCGTCTCCCCATTTAGAAGTAATATCATTAATCGCTGATTCGCGATTCATTTGTCTATCATAGATGACAGACTTAATCATTCCGACGGGAATAAGTAAAATAAGGGCAAGAACTCCAATTAAAATAACTCTTAAAGTTGTGCTTTGTAATGTTGTTTGTAGTTTATTCATAGAGAAATATTACCATTTTTTTAAAACACAAAGCAATCTATTCTTTCAAAACTTAGATTAAAGCTTGAACCTGGAAGTTTTTTGGATCCATTTTCTTAACAAAAACTTCATAGGGAGTTAAATAATTCAGACGCTTTCTAGGTCTGTTATTTAACTTATCTTCTATTAATTTAATATCGCTTGACGTAATTT
>JAHJLO010000032.1 GCA_018821685.1 Patescibacteria group bacterium | reverse complement strand
TATGTATAATTACAATAATACAAGACATCAATGGAAACTAAAAAAGATGACCCCTGTGAAGTACAGAAATCATCTTTTAGACCAAAAGTAGTTTTTTATTTTGTGTCCACTTTTTGGGGTACAGTTCAGTGTAGGTTGAGGTTTTTGTTTAGAAGATGCCGATCCCTGCCGAGCGGACAATTAAAAAAGCCCAGAAGTTTTACTTCTGGGCTTTTTTAATTGTCCGCTCGGCAGGGATCGAACCTGCGACCGTCAGCTTAAAAGGCTGCTGCTCTACCGGCTGAGCTACGAGCGGATATATTATTTGATTTTCAAATTTGTAGTTTGTTTAGAGAAAGCCTTTTAAGTTCCTTAAAAGCCATTCGAAGCTCCAACGCTTCTCATCTCCACCACCGAAGCTACGAGCGGATATTTGTTTCCAATGCAAAAAAATATAACAAAAAAAAAGAGAAAAGTCCATAAGATTTCAATGACCATAGCATAGTAGCCTTTGAAAGCGGCTTAATGGAATCTTTTATTATACTCGATAAACTTTTAAATAAAAACTAGGACAGTAAGCTAAAGATAGACCAACCCTCTTCTATAAAAATTAAAGAAAAGAAAACAACAAAAAATAAAATATAAAAATCAGTTGTGTTGGGTAGGGCAGAAGGTTTCATTATTTTAATAACAATTGAAATGAACATTATTATTGAGGCAATGATTAACGCAGTTTGAGCAAGAAAACCTACTGCTATTAAAATCCCTGTAATTATTTCTGTTAAAGCAACAAACCAAAGCCAAAAAAAGGCAGGCTTAAAACCAATGGTTTTAAAAAATGTAATTTTGCTTTCCTTATCTTTGGTTAATTTTAACCAACCAAAATAAACAAAAAGTATTCCTGCAGTAATTCTTAAAATTGTTACACCTAACATTCTCTAATTATAGAGAAGAAAGGTATTTTAGGCAAAGGAATTTAAAAAGGCGTAATGTACAAGTGGTACATTACGCCTTTGGCAAACGATGCCAAGTTGAAGTTTAGAGTAGTCTAGCGCCTTCTTGAGCCGCCCTTGAACGCTCGGTTTCTACAAGCTGAACAAAACCAAATATCTTTGAAACACTCATTCTTTCTACCAAATAAGACAACCCATTACTACGACTATCTAAGTAAGGGTTATCAATTTGTTCTGGATCACCAGTAAAGATAATTTTGGTGTTTTCCCCAATCCTTGTTACGATCGTTTTTACTTCATGAGGAGTTAAATTCTGAGCCTCATCAATTATAACGTATTGGCGAGGTATAGACCTTCCTCGAACATAAGTAAGAGCTTCTAGGGATATAATTTCTTTCTTCATTAAATCAGCTACTAAATCTGAAACACTCTCTTTTTGGTGCTCCTCCGTTGAGTAGTTTTTACACGATTCTTTACTAGGTCTTTTTTCTTGTTGTCCTAATAAAAAATGAAGGTTGTCAAAAATTGGCTGCATCCAGAGGCTCAATTTTTCATCTTTGGTCCCAGGGAGATACCCTATATCTTTACCCATTGGAATAATTGGTCTGGAAACAAGCATCTTTTCATATAAATTCTTCTCACAACACAAGTGTAGACCAGCTTTTAAAGCCAGCATTGTTTTACCTGTTCCGGCTCCTCCTACTAAAGCGACAATCTCAACTTTTGGATCTAAGAGAAGTTCGGCTGCCATTTTTTGTTCTTGGTTTCTTAAAGTAAGACTTCCTAGTTTTTCAGGTAAGATAACCCTTTTAATTAAGTTATTTTCAGGGTTTACTCTTCCTATAGAACCTTCGTTTAAACCTCCTTTGTCTATTACTTGAATAAATTCATTCGGGAAAAAATCTCCTTCATTTATAAACCCTTTTCCTTCATAAAAAGCATTTATTTTTTCGGGACTGATTTCTAAGATTCTCAACTCTTCAAAACTCTCGTCTTGGTTAGTCTTGTTTTTCTCGAAATCTTGAACATCGATTCCTAAAGCATCGGCTTTAAGTCTCATATTGATATCTTTCGATACCAAAATAACCTTATCTCCTTGACCCTGAAGAAACAGACCCACGGCGATAATTCTATTATCGGGGGCGTCTTTGATGTTATTTTCCGCTAGCACTTTTTCAATTTCCTCTGTGTGGTTTACAAATATTTGTAGTTTACCACCATTGGGAAGACTTACACCGTCTGCCATTTTTTCGCCATTTTTCTTTGCTGTCTCTCTCAGAGAGTCCATTAAGCGAATTGCAATTCTTGCATTCCGGTTAATTTCTTCAGCTCCTTTTTTCCATTTATCTAATTCTTCGAGTACTGCTAGACAAATTACTACCTGGTTATCCCCAAAAGAATTAAGAGCATCTGGATGGTGAAGGATTGCATTGGTATCAACAACCATCTTCTTTGTTTTGGAATTTTTCTTTGTCGTAGACATTAGAAACTCCTTTTTGATGTTGATTAATATTCAGCCTTATCAAAGACCTTTTCTACCCTCCATTAAATCATAAAAAAGGTTTCTGAGCTAGCGTTTATTTAAAATCTTTCTTTTGATTTAATAAAAATAAAACAGGGTGCGACATTGTCGCACCCCATTGGCTTTTTGGCTTAATAATAATTATAAAATAATTCTGTTTTCTCTTTTAAAAACCAAGCAATAGATCTTATAAAAGGATTTATATAAATTAACTTATGAGGTGTTATTAAAAAATCACTTTTATAAGTCTTTTTTTCTAGCCGGACGGTGATATCAAAAGTTACAATTTTTGCATTATTGAAACCTTCATCTAACCACCAGATAACGAAACCATCTATTCCTTGATTTGAATCCAAGGGAGTCTTTAACGTTGAAAAAAATTCAACCACATCGTCAACAACCCCTAACTCTTTTTTAACATCTTCACATAAAGCTTCAGTGAAGATAGTTCCAGGCTGTCCTCTTGCTTTTATTATTTCCTTAAAACACTCCCATCTATTATTTGAATAATCTTGTTTGGGGCATTTTCCAAATAGTAGTTCTTCGTATATTTCTCCTATTTTCAATGTGAACCCTCCTCTTATAAATTGACTTTTTAAATTTAAGAATATTTTTTCCTGATAGCCATTAAACCACCCCGGCTTTCCAAAGTCAATCATTTTCTGTATATTTATCTTATGATAAGTAAATCTAAAAAAGAAATTTATTTAATTTTGCCAGATATTAGAAGCGTCTATAATGTTGGAGCTATTTTTCGCACCGCTGACGCTTGTGGTGTCTCTAAAATATATTTAACCGGCTATACACCAAGACCTGAGGACCGGTTCGGTCGGGAAAGAAAAGATGTCGCAAAGTCTGCTTTGGGTGCAGAGAAAACAGTTCCGTGGGAATATCGAGAAAAACTTGAAGATTTAATTGATGAATTAAAAAATAAAGGTATTGAAATTGTTGCGGTGGAGCAAGATAAAAATTCAATTGATTACAAAAATTTTGAAGTAACAAAAGCTACCGCTTTTATTTTTGGGAATGAAGTCGAGGGCCTTTCTAAAAATATTTTAACTAAAATGGATAGGATCATTGAGATACCAATGGTGGGGGAGAAAGAATCTCTTAATGTTTCTGTGTCAGCAGGGATCGTTTTGTTTAGGGTTTTGAATGTTTAAAGTTGTATTTTTCTACTGTTTGAATCAAATTAAAAAAGACTTGGGAATGAAGGTTTCAAGTCTTTTTTAATTTGATTCGTTTTTCTTTTAAAAAGAATTAATAGGTTATCGTATCCACTAAGTTTTCATTGGCATCTAACAATTTAATTGTTTCTCGTTTGTCTTTCCATAAAGTATATTCTCTGTCTAAAAATATTCTCCACTCTGATTTATAGAAATCAGATTCGTTTTTGTGTTTTTTAACACAAGAATTGTAATTAATTTCACTTGTAATATAAACACCACATTCATATTGCATATCTAGTGGTAGTGATTTAGTGACTAATTCACATTTTGGAATTCTCTCAACGTAATCGATGCAATCATCGTTTAAACGGTTAGGTCCTGAAATTACAAAATCATCTTCATCTTCGGGTTCAGGACATTCTTTTTTAAGATAGGGTGTAAAGTTTTGAAATTGTTCAAAATAACCCGTACATATATTTGTCCTGAATGATGTCCCTATAGGAGATCTTCCTGTCACCATATAAACTTTGTCTCCCGGAGAAAGAAAAATATTTTCTTGGTAGTTAACTTTAGATGTGTAGGGAAGATAGGAGGCTTTGCCTATGGTAATTTTATTTCCGGTGATGACGCTAGTAAGTGTCCACCCTGTAATATTTATTTTGTCAGTGTTTTTATCAGAAGCTTCTAGCACTAAATATTCTCTATCAAAATTAGTATCTCTGGCGTCACCATTTTTAAGAATAATTTTATCATTATATACAGAAACACCTGCTTTTTCTTGAGCTTTTTCTAAATCCTCTCGTATTTCTTCTGAAGCACTTTTTTCTGAAGATGTTCTTACGATTGTGAACGGAAGTTCTTTATTATAAAAATTCCACGAGCCTGTTAGTGGTTCTGAAGGAGGTTTTATATATGTTCCCGCTTGGGAAGATTGTCTTTCTGGACCACCAGTAAAAAACCAGATGAACCAAAGGCCTGCAAATATTAGTATGAACCATTTTAAAAGTTGTCCTCCACTCATATAATTTTATTTTATTTTATTTAATTCTTCTCTTGCGACTTCAGCGTCGTCCCATTTAAGTCTTGAATTGTTTGGTCCCATAATGTAGGGATCGGTTCCTTTTCCCGATATTAAAACAGTATCACCTGTCTCGGCAATAGACAATGCTTTGTTTATTGCTTCACGTCTGTCCATTATTATTTTATACTTCACTTTTTTTATTCCTTCTGTCATATCTTCAACAATTTTTTGAGGGTCTTCGTCGTAGGGGTCTTCATTTGTGAGAATAATATTTGAACAATATTTGTCGGCGACCGCTCCCATGACTGCTCTTTTCCATTGGTCTCTTCCTCCTCCAGTATTTCCTAGAACACAAATTCTCTTCGTATCTTGGAAAGCCTTATATAGTTTTTCCAAAGAATCGGCTGTGTGGGCGTAATCAACAACAACAGTGAAATCCTGTCCTTCTTCTATTTTTTCAACTCGACCTCGTATCCCTTTAAATTTTTCGAGTGCTTTCTTTATTGTTTCGGTTGTAACTTTTTGCGTTTTAGCAAAAGTAGCTGCTGCTAAAATATTATAGACATTAAATTTTCCAGAAAGATGAGATTTCATTTTTGTGTTATCAAAAGTCAGAGACAAACCCAGTTTGTCTAAAACAAAAGGTTCAGCGTCTTTAATTGAATATTCATATTTTTCTTTGACTTCGCTTTTAAGGAAATAAGAAGCTTCTTTGTCATCTTTATTTACAACAATTATCTTTCTTTTTTTATTTGATTTGTCTAAAGCCTTAACAAATTGTAGTTTTGCGTCACGATAATTTTCATAGGAACCATGGGACTCAATATGTTCTGGGGATAGATTTGTAAAAATCAAAGCATTGGATTGAATAAATTTGTGGCGGAATTGTAAAACACCCTGTGATGTTGATTCTATAATTACATAGTCACATTTTTCACGAACAGCTCTTCTTAAAAATTGCTGAACAAAAAATCGCCCAGGCATTGTCATCTTGAATTTATTCATTTCCGTCTTATCTCCAACCTTAAAACGAAGAGTCCCTAGTAAAGCAGTTTTGAAACCAGCCTCTTCTAACATTGCACTGACTAATTCTGCTGTACTAGTTTTTCCTTTTGTTCCTGTGATTTGAATAACGAATATTTTTCGGGAAGGGAAGCGATAAATTACGGCTCCAATAAAAGAAAGTAAATAATGATAGGGGGGTTGAAAGAAACTAAAAACTTTAGTGGGAATAATTTTTTTGGTTTGAAATAATATATTGTCTAACATATAAATAATTATAAAGTAGAAAGTAGAAAGTAGAAAG
>JAHJLO010000031.1 GCA_018821685.1 Patescibacteria group bacterium | reverse complement strand
TAAAATTAATTATTAAAAAATAAGTAAATTACAAAATATATGTTTGATTTAAAAACAATTCATGCTGTTCTAGACCAACTAGAGCAAGAAAAGGGTATCCCCCGAGAAAAAGTAATCGAAGCAATTGCGATGTCTTTAGCAAGTGCCTACAAAAAAGAATATGGTAAAAAAGGACAGATAATCAAAGCTGACTTCGATCTTGATTCAGGAAAAACTGAGTTTACACAGGTAAAAACGGTGGTAGATGAATCAATGATTAAGCCTGAATTAACAGAGGAAGAAATTGACGGAGAATTAGAAGAAGAAACTGACGTTGACGACACTCGAGTTAGATTCAACCCAGAACAACATATCATGATTGAAGATGCTCAAAAAATTAAGAAAGGTTCTTTGCCTGGAGATGAAATTGTATTTCCGCTTGAACCAAAAGATGATTTTGGAAGAATTGCAGCCCAAACAGCAAAGCAAACTATTATCCAAAAGATAAGAGAGGCATAAAAAGCTTCTGTCTTCAAAGAATTTGGAGGAAAAGAAGGAGATATTGTTAGTGGAACAGTTCAAAGAATAGAAAGAGGTAATATTTTTGTTGACCTAGGAAGAGCTACTGGTATTTTACCCTACGAGGAGCAAATAAGAAGTGAAAGATATACACAGGGAGAAAGAATTAGAGCTTATCTTTATTCAGTAGAAGAAAGCCCAAAAGGTGTCTTTTTGAAACTATCAAGAACACATAACGATTTTTTGCACAAATTGTTTGAAATAGAAGCTCCTGAAGTAGCCAGTGGAATTGTTGAAATAAAGATGATTGTGAGAGAGGCTGGTTCTCGTTCAAAAGTAGCTGTGATTTCTAACGATGAACATATCGACCCAATTGGATCCCTTGTTGGACAAAGAGGAGTTAGGGTTTCAACTATTACGAGCGAACTTGGTGGTGAAAAAATTGATATTATTGAATGGTCAGAAGAACCACAAAAATTTATAGAAGATGCTCTTTCGCCAGCCAAAACACTTGGAATTGAATTAGATGACGAAGAACAGGTTGCGACAGTTAACGTCGCAGAAGATCAACTCTCTTTAGCTATTGGTAAAGGAGGGCAAAACGTTAGACTTGCCGCCAAATTAACTGGTTGGAAAATCGATATTAAGGGAGTTGGAGGAAAAAAAGAAGATGAGGAGGCTAACGAAGCCGACAGCAAAGAAAAAGCTACTGAAGATACAAAAGAAACCGACGAAAACACACAGGAAGAAGCACTAACTGAGGAAACTCCAGAGGTTGTTGAAGAAAAAACAACAGAAGAAGAAACTCCTGTAGAGAAAAAGGAGGTGGAAGAAGAAAAAAAAGAGGAAAATTAAAAAAGTAAAAAATCTTTTTAAATAAAACAAAAACCATTCTGAGTTACAGAATGGTTTTTGTTTTAAAGTTATCCCCACTTTCTCTTACTTTCCCTTAAAAAAGCTTTTATATATAATAAAAACAGTCGGCAAACACTTAATGTTTGTATTTTGTCCGTTGACACAATTTTACCACCTAATTACAATTATTTAACTTAAATTAAAAATAACAAAAAACCATTATGAACAAAAAATTACTTACATCTCTTGTGATTTTTTCTTTCTTGTTTCTCGGAACAATTTATGTTTCAGCCGAGGAAGAAGAAAACGACTTAAACGAGGTTTCTCCTGCTCAATTAATGCAAAGAAAAAGCGGTGTTTCCACAACAACAATCCCTCGTAAACCAATAGAAAACGAAATCCAAAGGAAAAATACCCTCAAAGAGCAATACCAAGAAAGACTGGAGGCATTGCAAAATAAATACCAAGAGTCAAAAGCTCAGATTCAAACAAAAACAAAGAACATCGCGAGTTCAACACAAAATAGAATTCAAAACAGAATAGCAACTTCAACAAAAAATAACATTGCAAGTTCAACTCAAAATAGAATTCGAGAGCAACGAGAATTAGTTAAAGAAAAACTAAGCGCCCAAAGAAAAGAATTAGTAGAAAAGCAAAACAAGAAAGCTGTTGAAAACTTCGAAAAAGTTATAGATAGAATAAGCGAACTAAAAGAAAAAATAAGATCAAGAATGGAAGATATGACAGAAAAAGGATTCGATATGACAGAGGCAACAACTCTTATGGATAATGTTCAAACAAAAATAGAAGAAGCTCGAACAAGAATTCAAGAGATGGGAGAAGCCTTAGACGCAGTTTTGGAATCAGAAAATCCTTCAGATTCATTCCAAAAAGCACGAGAACTAACAACTCCAGCGAAAGAAGCAATTAGAGCAGCTCATCAAAGTTTAGTTGAAGTAATAACAGCGATTAAAGCCTCAATTAAAACTCGAGCAACTGTAGGGCAAGAAACAACAACCCCTGCAGAAAACCCAGAAAACACCGAGGAGAAAGAAAATACGGACGAAGGAGAAAGTGAGGACGCGACGACAACAGAAGCAACAAACTAGTTTAGGGGATAAGTCAACTTGAATAAATAATTTTATTCATATAAAATACCATTAATAATTAATAAATAATCAATTTTAAGTTTTACTATTTAAAATTAACAAAAAATATCATGGAAGAAAACAATATGGACATGGGGAATCAGGAAAATCAAGTAACTCCTAAAACAACACCTTCAGCAGAAGCTGCAGGACAAAAATCAACAGGATCAATCGTAGGGATAATCATTGTTGTTATTATCATCATCTTAGGAGGATTTTATTTCTGGGGTCAGAAATTAGATACTAACGGAGTTGACGAAGCAACAACATCTGAAGAAGAAGTAGTTGCTGGACTAGAAGCTGACTTAGCAGAAGTTGACGCAACAGCTGCTGAATTAGAAGCTGACTTAGCAGGAATCGAAGACGAATTAGCTCAATAATTCAAAACTATGCAAAAACCACATTTTACTTCGGTAAAATGTGGTTTTTTGTTTATTTCACCTAGCTTTTTAAAATCTAGATTTTAAAAAGCTAGGTGGATTTGTGGACTTTTTTGTTTATTTTGTATAGTATAGAACCTTAAGTAAAAGTAAATAAATTACAATTTTAAAAATCTAACAAAACCCTTTCTTTATGGATATAAAAATAGAAAAATTAAAAAATTCAGAAATTGAAATCACAGGTTCTATCGCTTTTGAAGATTTAAATAAGCACCGTGAACAAGCTATTAAAAAAGTAGGAGCTCATTTAAAAATAGACGGTTTCAGAGAAGGAAAAGTTCCTGAAAAAATTATTATAGAAAAGATTGGAGAAATGGCTATTCTCAATGAAATGGGAGAATTGGCATTACAAATGGCTTACCCTGATATTATTTTAGGAAATAAAATTAACCCTATAAGTTCTCCCCAGGTAAGTATTACTAAACTCGCCAATGATAACCCTATGGAGTTTAAAATTAAGTTGACAGTTATGCCTGAAATAACTCTACCCGACTACAAAAACATAGCTAAAAAAGAAATGGCTAAAAAAGAAGATTCTGTAGAGGTTACAGAAGAAGAACTAAAGCAAACAATTGAGCAAATTCGAAAATCCCAAAAACATGTAAAGAAAGATGGTGAAAAAGTTACGGAAAAAGATTTAGAAAAAGATAAGGATGAATTACCTGAATTAACGGATGAGCTTGTTAAAAAAATAGGGGATTTTAAAGATGTTGCAGATTTTAAAACAAAACTAAAAGAAAATATCAAGCACGAAAAAGAACATCGAGCTAAAGAAAAGAAAAGAATGGAAATTCTTAATGCAATAGTAAAAGATTCAAAAATTGAATTACCAGAATTGTTGGTTGAGGCAGAATTAAGAAAAATGTTGGCTGAAATGAATGACAACATTTCGAGAATGGGACTACAATTTGATAAATACCTTGAAAGTATCAAAAAAACTGAGGACGATTTAAAGAAAGAATGGAGACCTGATGCTGAAACTAGAGTTAAATCACAACTAGTTTTAAGTAAAATCTCAACAGAAGAAAAAATCAATCCTCAAGAAGATGAGGTTCAGAAAAATGTTGATGTTATCATGGCTCAATATAAAGATGCTAAAAAAGAAAATGTGGATGTTTATGTAAGAATGATGTTAACAAATGAAGAAGTGTTTAAATTATTAGAAGACCAAAAATAACTTGATTCATACAAGAGAATTTTAATGACGAGAGTTTGCAGTTTACAGATGCCAGTTTACAGAAAAAAAATCGCCCTCTGGGCGATTTTTGCTTTTAAAAACATTGTTGAAAACCTGAAAATTTGTTATATTTCTAATATCAATTATTAAAAGATTGACAATTCATTAATAAATTGTCATTTGTAAACTGTAAACTTAAAAAATATGTTAATTCCAACAGTTATAGAAAAATCACAATCAGGAGAAAGAGCCTACGATATTTATTCTCGCCTACTTAAAGATAGAATTATTTTTATAGGTGGTGCTATTGATGACTATATGGCAAATATTGTTATTGCTCAACTACTATTTCTTGAATCAGAAGACCCTAAAAAAGACATCATCCTTTACGTAAACTCCCCCGGAGGACAAATTCAATCTGGTTTAGCAATTATCGATACAATGAACCACATTAAACCAGATATTTCTACTGTTTGTATGGGAATGTCAGCATCGATGGGAGCGGTTATTCTTTCACAGGGAGCAAAAGGAAAAAGATATTCACTACCAAATGCTGAAGTTATGATACACCAACCACTCACAGGAGTTGAGGGTCAAGCATCAGATATTGAAATTACAGCTAAACATATTATTTCCCTAAAGAATAAGTTGTATGAAATGTTAGCAAAATCAACAGGTAAATCAAAAGCTCAGATTGAAAAAGATAGCGATCGAGATTATTGGATGTCAGCCGATGAAGCAAAGAAATACGGAATTGTTGATCAGGTAATCAAGCCAAAAAAATAACCTACTAAAATCCTAGACGCCCGGCGTCTAGGATTTTTTAGTTTAATTTTATTAGCTAGATTTATAATTAAAGAATTAAGAAACTAAAAAACCGTCGCTGTGACAACCAGCGACGGTTTATCTTCACCTTTATCTTTACTTAAAACTTAAGAATTCCTCGGCGACCTTGAGTCGGATAGAGAATTCTCTATAATACTCATCACAGTATCTCCCGCAATTACCATAACAACTACCACTAAATGTATCGTAAAAAATAGAGTGGAGCTTAATCGCCTTGCCATTAGTAATCAGGCTAACCGAGCCACCACGTTGACTAATTTCAAACCTTACTTCTTCTGGAAGCTTACTATTGTGGAGATCCTCTGCTATCTTATTACAGAGTTTTTCATAATGAGACCCCTCTCCATATTTCCAACCTTTTGAGATGATCACAGCCGCGTCTCTCAAAACACTAACGGCGTCACTTTTTTTATCAACATTTTTAATTTTCATTTTTTCCCCTTTTTTTTATTTATTTAAGTGAAAAACAAATTACTTACTCTATTTTAAATATTAACATCAATAAAATATAATGTCAACCCTTTATACTTCTCTTCAAAATTGATATGCTTTTGATATTAAAAACCTAACTTCTAGAAATTTCACAAATTAGATGAAGTTCGAGGAGGTGAGGAAAAAATATTTGAGGCGTATTTCAGATACGGTGAAAATATTTTTTCCGAAACCGACAAAGAAATTCGCTAATTTTGGAATTTATAATATTATGCGTCATATAATAGGTCATTTAAACCCCGACACCGACACAATCGCTTCAGCCATTGTTTATGAAGACTTTTTAACTCAAAAAGGTGTTGAAGCTAAAGCTTACGCTTTGGGTCATTTAAACAACGAAACAAAATTTATTTTTGAAAAATTTAAAGTAATAGCCCCAGACCACGTTCACGAACTTCCAAAAGATTCAGAAATTATTCTTTTAGACCACAACGAAGAAGGTCAATCAATTTCCAACCTAAAAGATTTAGATATTGTTGAAATTATTGACCACCATAAAGTTAAAATTGAAACAGACAAACCTATTTCAATCTACATTGAACCACTAGGTTCATCTTGTTCAATTATCGCTAAAAAATATTTTGAAAATGGAGCTGAATTATCAAAAACAAACGCTTCCCTACTTATTGCTGGAATTATTTCTGATACTCTTTTCTTCCGCTCCCCTACTACCACTCAAACAGACAGGGACTTAGTTGAAAAACTGAACGAAATTGCTCAAATTGAAGATTTAGAAAAATTTAGTTTAGAAATGTTTAGTGCAAAAAGTGATTTGGGAGATATGCCCATTGAAGAAGTTGTTAAATTAGATTATAAAATTTTTGAATTTGGTGGTGAAAATTATGGGCTTGGAGTAATGGAAACAACCAGTAAAGATTACGGTTTAAATCGAAAAGAAGAGCTGGTTGAAAAAATGAAAGAAATAAAAGGAAAAGATGGTTTAGCAGGGGTATTTTTCTCAATCATTGATATTTTAGAAGAAAAAAGCTACACCCTTACTTCAGGGGATGAGGAAACAGAAATGTTTTCAAAAATATTCGATGCAGAAAACCAAGAAGGGGTTCTATTCGTAGACAACTTAATCTCAAGAAAAAAACAAATCGTGCCTAAATTTGAAGAGTATTTTAAAAAATAGATAAAAAACTACAAATTACGAGAAAAACCGCTTATCGCGAAAGCAACAAGCGGTTTTTTGTTTTTTACCAAAAACCAAAGAGAAGCAAAGTTTTTACCCGTGACACCAAAGGGACAATAAAAAGTTGAGTCGTAACTTATTTTACTATTGGAGTTTCTCAAATATACGTATAAACGAAAAAAGATATCGCAACCAGTAAAAAGATCAGGCAACAAAAACCGAACAACTTATTTGGTTTTTTACTTATTTGTATTTTTTTTGACATAAATAAACATCCTC
>JAHJLO010000030.1 GCA_018821685.1 Patescibacteria group bacterium | reverse complement strand
ATAATAGATATTATGATAAAAGATATAAATGTTTACAAAAAAAAATTAGAAGAAGAATTGTTAGTTGTTGAAAAAGAATTATCAAAAATAGGTGTTCAGGACCAAAAGAATCCTTCAAACTGGGTTCCTAAAATGCCTGAAGAAAATATTTCGTCAGCTGATGAAAATGAAGTTGCTGACACAGTTGATGATGTCCAGATAAATAACGCTGTTGTTAATGATTTAGAAGTTAGATATAACAACATAAAAGTAGCTTTAAATAAAATAGAAGAAGGGATTTACGGAGTTTGTGAAATAAATGGAGAAGAAATAAGCGAAGAGAGATTAAATGCGAACCCTTCTGCTAGAACTTGTAGGGAACATATGGACCAAGATTTAAAATAATAATTTTAAATTCAAATCAGTTTAAAAAACCAACGCTCTATATTTAAGGCGTTGGTTTTTTACTTTTTGTTCATAATTAATGATTCGTGATTTTTTATTAATTTTGTTAAAATTAATATATTATGTTTTCAAAAGTTTTCTCTTCACAAACAAATCTTTTAGATGCTCATATTATTGATATCGAAGTTGATATTTCTAAAGGTTTACATAAATTTTCTGTTGTGGGTCTCCCTGACAAAGCTGTGGAAGAATCTCGAGATAGGGTATCGGCTGCAATAAAAAATTCTGGTTTTAAATCCCCAAAATCAAGAAATCAAAAAATAGTTATAGCTCTTGCACCAGCTAATATTAAGAAAGAGGGTCCTAATTTTGATTTAGGAATAGCTTTGGCTTATCTATTAGCTACTGAGGAAATAGAATTTAACCCATCAGATAAAATTTTTTTAGGAGAATTGGCTCTAGATGGAAAACTTAGAAAAATTAAAGGGGTCCTTCCTCTTGTTAAAAAAGCAAAAGAAGAGGGTTTTAAGGAAATTTATTTACCAAAAGAAAATGTTTTAGAAGGAGCTTTGATTGAAGGAATTGAAGTTTATGGAGTTGAAAATTTATCTCAACTTTTAAAACATTTAAATATAGGTTTAAAAAACAAAGAGTTAATTAAACCCCAACCTTTAACAAAAATAAAATTAGATAATTTAAACTACGAGATTGATTTTTGCGATATAAAGGGGCAAGAAACAGCCAAGAGGGGATTGGAGATATCTGCAGCAGGAGGACATAATATAGCGATGTTTGGACCTCCTGGGACAGGTAAAACAATGCTTGCTAAAGCCTTTTGTTATGTTTTACCTCCACTTTCTTTTGATGATATTCTAGAAGTAACATCTATTCATTCTGTGGCTGGAGTTTTATCAAAAGGAATAATTACACATCCACCTCTTAGGTCACCTCACCATACATCTTCTCACGTTTCAGTTGTTGGAGGAGGGACTTTCCCAAAACCAGGAGAAGTTACATTAGCTCATAAAGGAGTTTTGTTTGTGGATGAATTTCCTGAATTTAATAGGCAAGTAATTGATTCTCTTAGACAACCTCTTGAAGATAAAATTATTAGTATTTCCAGAGCAAAAGGAACGGCTGTTTTTCCAGCTAATTTTATTTTAATTGCGACAATGAACCCTTGTCCTTGTGGAAATTATCAATCAAAACACGAATGTACTTGTTCATCTAATCAAATAAATAATTATCAAAGAAAAATTTCAGGTCCAATTGTAGATAGGATAGATATGTGGACAGAAGTTTCTAAAATTGAATATAGTAAACTCTCTGAAAAAACAAATAATGGAGATAGCACTGAATTAATTAGAACTAGGGTAGTAAAAGCCCGACAAAAACAAAAAGAAAGATTCGGAAGTGAAAAAACAAATAGTGATATGAGCGCAAAAGATATTGAAAAATATATTCAACTAAGTCCTCAGGTTAAAGAACTTCTAAATAAATCAGCTCAAAACATAAATTTATCCGCCCGAGCTTATCATAAAATAATAAAATTATCTCGAACGATTGCTGATTTAGATAACTCAAATGAAATTTTAATAAAACACCTAATGGAAGCTTTGACTTACCGCCCTAAAAATAAAAACTAAAAAATGTTATTATT
>JAHJLO010000029.1 GCA_018821685.1 Patescibacteria group bacterium | reverse complement strand
TACCCACTTCTTTTTCGTCAGTTAAATCAAGAATATTGGCAGACTTACTAATTGTTGCTTCTATTATATTTTTACCACCTCTTAAATCTGCAAAATATTGAGCATCTTGAGAACTTTCAGAAAAGAATATAACGGGTGATTTTGCTTCTCTTTTGGTAATTAGATAATCGGAACCTTCATGGGCAATAGAATTTCTAACCTTATGGGCTTCCCAAGCTAAATTGATAGTAAGAAAATCACTTTTCTCAACCCCGGTAAGACGCTCCCCCAAAGTATCTCCATGGTATCCCATTTTTTTAGTCATCTCATCCAAAATAATATCGGCTTCCAAAATAGCAGTCTTCCACTCTGAAGGCGATTCTGATTCTAAATGTTTTAAAACCGTTACCCATCTTTCATTCTTTATTTCACCTTCCTTTTTATCGTTAACCATCTCAACAGTGCTAAAAACTTTTTCATCTAACCTTTCAACTTCCCTTAATTTTGAGACAAAATAAATGATGGCGACAACCAAGGCGAGACTAACCAGCATGGAAATAGCCGCAACCAAAGGCCAATAATAAAGTACGGCCTCTTCCATTTGTGAAAAATTACTGAAATCACCCGTAAAAAATTGATATATTTTGTAGAAAAGATTTTGAAGATTTAAGAAATCCATATGTTATAAGTATAAAAGATAAAACAAAAAGTAGAAAGTGGAGAATAAAATAAAAATTACTCTCCGTAATGATTTTTATTTTAACTTTTAGTTTTTCTAACTAACTATTTTTGAAGAATTTCGAAGTCCTTAGCAACTTTAAATAATATTTTTTCTCCCATGTGAGGAGCCATAAACTGTATTCCTAAAGGAAGTGAAGCCCCCTCTTTCTCGGTAAAACCAGAAGGTATAGAAATAGCAGGAACACCTGTTACATTAGCCGAAACTGTAAAAATATCAGCAAGGTACATCTCAACAGGATCATCACATTTATCTCCTATTTTAAAAGCGGGTGTGGGAGTAGTCGGAGTTAAAATAACATCAACAAGCTCAAAAGCTTTGTTAAAATCATCTCTAATCAAATCTCTAAGAGCCATCGATTTATTGTAATAAGCATCATAATATCCGTGGGAAAGTATGTAAGTACCTAAAATAATTCTTCTTCTTGGTTCAGGACCAAAACCTTCTCCTCGAGTTTTAATATAATCTTCTATTCCATTTTTTCCTTCCTTCAATAAACCAAATCTAACACCATCAAAACGAGCAAGGTTCGCAGATACTTCGGCCGGCATAAAAATATAATAGGCAGATAGAACATAACCAATATTAGGAAGTTCAATCTCTTTTATTTCATATCCTAAAGATTTTAATTTATCCAAAGACTCTTCAAAATTCTTCAAAACGCTCTCGTCGATTCCTTCTTTCATAAAGTGTCTTGGAACGCCAATTACCATTTTATCTTTTATTGAATAATCTTTTTGAAGACTTTCAGGTATTGTTGTGCTATCCATTTCGTCATCTCCTCTTATAATATCGTAAACAATTTCTGAATCTTCCGTATTTTTTGCAATTGGTCCAATCTGGTCCAAAGAAGAACCCATTGCAATAGCACCATAACGAGAAACTCTACCGTAAGTTGTCTTTAGTCCTGTTAATCCACAAAAAGAAGCTGGCTGGCGAATAGAACCTCCCGTATCAGTACCTAATGCAACCAAAGCCATATCAGAAGCCACAGCAACAGCAGACCCACCAGAAGAACCTCCAGGAACTCTAGTTTTATCATGAGGATTTTTAGTTACGCCGTAAGCAGAATTTTCAGTAGAAGAACCCATGGCAAACTCATCCATGTTTGTTCCACCCAAAAAGACAGCTCCCGCTTTTCTTAATTTTTCGATAACAGTTGCATCGTAGGTCGCATGGTAATTTTCAAGAATTTTGGAAGCCGCAGTTGTAATTTCTCCCTTAATACAAATATTATTTTTAATTGCCATAGGAATACCTGTCATTAATTCGGCTGTTCCATCTTTAAATCTTTTATCAGCTTCGTCGGCTTGCTTCAAAGCGTTTTCTTCAAACACATGTAAATACGCATTCAGATTTTCGTTCTTTTCTTTAATTACGTTTAAATAAGCCTGGGTTAATTCGCGTGCAGAAAAATCACCATTTAGCATGTGGTTATGTGCCTTTTGAATTGTTAGGTTTTTTAAGTCTATATTCATAATTTTGTAACTTATCCTGAATCACGAATCATGAATCAAGAAATTTCTTAATTCATGATTCATAATTTACTTATCAATTTACAACACTGATGTTTTATTAAATTAAAGTATTTTCTTCACCTCCACATATCCATCTCTTACCTTCGGAACCTCTCTCAAAATATCTTCTGTATATTTTCCACTTTCATGAGGGTTGATATCTTCTCTCATTATATTTCTAACTTCTCCAGCTTCTCTCTCTGTAATATCAACATCAGCATTTTGAATTTGATCAATGAAACCCAAAATAGAATCCATCTCTCCGAGGATTTTTTCTTTTTCTT
>JAHJLO010000028.1 GCA_018821685.1 Patescibacteria group bacterium | reverse complement strand
ATTTAAAATAATTTTTAAATTGGATGTAGTTTGTATCGCTTTAAATTATTCTGTATGTTTTTTAATAGAATAATTTAAAGAGGAAACGAGGAGCAAAAATATGAGATGTACGTACTAGTACTTCGAATATTTTTGCGACGAAGTTGACGAAGGAATACGCCAATTTTAGAATTATTTAAGCAACTAAGATGTACTTCCCTTTAGTATCTTTCTTAAAATAACTAGGATCTTGTAGGTTTACGACAACAGTGTTTTCTTTAATATATCTTTCTTTTAATACTCTGTCGATAATTTCCTCTCTTGTAAGTGCTCCTTCTTTTTCTAAGATAGCTTTAATAACGTCTCTAACAACTCCACTTGCATATCCCCATTCTTTTAAAGCATATAAACCTCTTCCTACCAATACAAACCTTGAATCTTTAATTAATTCGTTATGACAAGTAGCTGTGTGAGCTTTTCTTCCAAAATTATCTTCAATAGCTTTTGCAACTTCAGTAAAGTGCATAGGTGACCCGTGTTGTCTAATTGATAGATAAGCATAATCCCTAATCCCTTTTGCATTAATATTTGTTGAGTTAGCTAATCCCCATTCATTAAAATGGTTTTTTCCAACTAATTTTGAAATAGATAACCATCTTTTTATAACATCAATGTCATCTTTATACTTTGCGTTAACATTACCAGCTTTATCCACAAACAAAGAAATCATATCTTCTTCTGGATGTAAATCGTCGTCATTTAATTTTTCACTTATCTGATTCAAAGCGTTGTGAATTTGGTTTGATAACTCAGAATCGATGTACCATCGTGATTTAAATTGAGAATTTTCTTTTTCTTTTGTGAAAGAATCACCCAAAACAAGTAAAAAATGAATGTGATTTTGGTCAGCTTCTTTTTTAGCAAGATAATTTAACAAGTCTTCTTCAGAAACAACGCTTCCTAAATTTTCTAAGGAAGCCTTTAGCTCTTCAAAAATTGGCTGTTCGTTAGTAAAGACATCAGATTTTCTGATATTTTTTATAGCGTTGTTTTCAATTTGTCGAACTCTTTCTCTTGTTATTCCATAATCACGACCAATAGCCTCCAAAGTAACTTTGTTAGAATCGTCACCTAACCCGAATCTCCGAACTATTACATCGCAAGACCTCTCCGGTAAAACAGAGAGAAATTTCTTAGTAACCTTATTTGGTTTTAATGTTATTGTTGCCATACTTGTTAAATAATTGTTTTATTTGATACTCCAACATTATCATGGGTTAGAAATAAAGTCAAGTTTTTTTCAAATTTAAATAAACATTAATTTCAACCCTTAAAACCTAGTCGCTCTTCATCATTTTCAAAAAAACATCCTGAGAAATATTCACTTTTCCCCTCTCTTTCATTTTCTTCTTTCCTTTCTTTTGTTTTTCTCTAAGCTTCATTTTTCGTGTAATATCACCACCATATAGGTGTCCAGTAACATCTTTTTTCATGGCTGAAATTGATTTTGATGAAAGAATTCGACCCGAAGTCTTACCCTGGACCTTCATAGCAAACATTTGTCTTGGTAAAATTTTATATAACTTTTCCACAACTTTTTCGGCCTCCTCTTGTACTCTTCTTTTAGAAACAACTCTTGAAAAAGCAGTAACTATTTCATCTGCGACCAAAATATCTAAACGAGTTACTTCTGCAGGTCGATAGTCTGACATTTCATATGACAACGAAGCAAACCCCGAAGAAGCACTCTTAACCTCATCAAAGAAATTCCTCATTAATTCTCTTAGGGGCAATAAAGCGTCAACCTCGATTCTATTATCACCGAAATCTTTTGAGTCACCTATCTCCGCTTCATGTTCAAACAAAATTCTCATTAGTTCTCCTAAATAATCAGGAGGAGTAATTATTTTTATATTTATCCAAGGTTCCATTACTTTTACCAATTCGTGATCATCGGGAAACAAAGCTGGAGAATAGATAATCTCTTTTTTTCCATTTTTATATTCAATTTCGTAGGTAATGCTCGGGTGTGTTACAACCAATTCCAAATCAAATTCTCTTTTTAATCTTTCTGTAACAATCTCGAGGTGGAGCATTCCTAAGAAGCCACACCTAAAACCACGCCCCAAAGAACCTGAGGTCTCTTCTTCATATGAAAAAGAGGAATCCGTTAATTTTAATTTATCCAAAGATTGTTTTAATAAATTAAAATCATCGGCATCTTCTGGATACACCGAAGCCCAAACCACCGGTTCAGGTGTCATATAGCCACTCAACGAATCAAGCGGTTTTTTCAAAAGAGTTATGGTATCCCCAACCGAGACAACTCCTGGTTTTTTAATTCCAGTTACAATATATCCGATTTCACCTGCCCCCAAAGAATCCCTTGGTTTTTCATCAGGAGAAAAGATTCCAACTTCAAGTGAATTAAATTTTTCATTTACAGCCTTAAAAACTAAATTTTCATTTTTCGATACTTTACCATCAATCACTCGAAGATAAACAATAATTCCTCTATGAGTGTCGTATTTAAAATCAAAAACAAGCCCTCTGAAGCTATCAGTTTCTGGTAGTTTTGCTTTTGGAGCTGGAATTTTTTCTACTATTTTTCTTAAAACATTATCAACCCCTTCTCCTGTTTTTCCAGATGATTCAATAATTTCATCTAAATCGCAATCTAAAAGAGTGGCAATTTCTTCCTTAACATCATCTATACGAGCAATAGGAGAATCAACTTTAGTTAAAACAGGAATAATAACTAAATTTTGTTCCTTTGCCATGCCTAAAGTAGTTAAAGTTTGAGCCTGTACGCCCTGTGTAGCGTCCACCAATAGGATAGTTCCCTCAACGGCTTTTAGAGCCCTAGAAACCTCATAGGAGAAGTCTATGTGTCCAGGAGTATCAATTAAGTTAAGAATGTATTTCTCTCCCTCAACTTCATATTCCATACGTGCAGGTTGCATTTTAATAGTGATTCCCCTTTCACGCTCAAGTTCCATAACGTCAAGAACTTGTTCTTTCATTTTTCTTTTTTCTACAGTATTAGTAATTTCAAGCATCCTATCGGCAAGAGTACTCTTACCGTGGTCTATATGAGCAATGATCGAAAAATTCCTGATTTTGTTTAAATCCATAGAGAATAGTATATGTTTAAAAGACTTTAAAGTCCATTAGAAAAAATCAGTTTACCCTAACTCCCCAAGAAGGTATAGGTTACCTTCTTCGTCAACTGCCCATTGATTATATTTAATAATCTTAATTGAATTTACAGAGGGGTCATTCAAAATTTTTGTTCCATTCACCTCAATATAACCCTCTTTGGTTTCTTCAAAATTTGTATCAGCATCTACATTAGACCAACTAAACTCCATCAAACATTTTTTGAAGTCATCTTTGTTTAAAACCTCTTCGTTACATTTTTCATTCATTTTTTCCCATCCACCCTGCCCACAATCTGAACAAAATTCTTCTTCAATATTTATTTTCTGATTTTCTTCAGAAGGAGCTTCTATTAATTCTCCATCATTTTTAAATACATAGCCTCCTAATATGAAAATTAGGATCACTAATAAAATAAGT
>JAHJLO010000027.1 GCA_018821685.1 Patescibacteria group bacterium | reverse complement strand
ATAAAGAAAAAAGAGGAAAATTGAAAGTTTGTAAGTATATCTGTTCTCAATACTTTTTTAATATTAAATATTGCTTAATTAGAATAATTGATGTATATTCATTTTAGAAACCATGCTTCACAAAATCAAACTTTCTTTTATCTGGAGCAAATTATGAAGACAAAACCTTGCGAAGACTTTATAAAAGAACTAATTATGGGAGAGAGGCCAATTCCTGAATTACAAACAAAGTTTTCTTGTCGTTGCGGTAAAACGCTCGCAAAAGTATTTTCTTTCGGTAGTAGCAGAGAAGATAGAGTGTATGTTGTATATAATCCCCATATAAAGATAACATGTGGGGTTTATGTAAAATGTAATGACTGTGGTCAACTCAAATCAACAGAGGAAATCTACCCGTTTTGCTTAAAATGTTACGAGCAAGTACACGAAAATCTAATGAAAATTTTTCCCCACCTTAATCAGGAGGGAAACCCTCAGCCAGAATTGGGCTATTTTACGACGATTACTTCATTTTCTCCACAAGAAGAAATGAAATTGCTCCACCAGGGAGGCGAAGACGAGTTTAAAAAAATACTTCTTGTTGTCCGTAACGGACACTAGGAATAAAAAAGGTGTGCCATCAGGCACACCTTTTCATCATTTTATAAAACTAATTTTTTAATTTCTCTTCTAAATAGTTTTCCAATTCATCAATTTTTATTCTTTCCTGCTTCATAGTGTCTCGGTCTCGAACAGTTACGGCTTTATCTTCAAGAGAATCAAAATCAAAAGTAACACAATAGGGTGTTCCTATTTCGTCCTGTCGTCGATACCTCTTCCCTATTGATTGGGTTTCATCGTAGCGACTAATAAATTTTTCATTTAAATCATTAAATAATTTTTTAGCAGGAAGAGATAATTCTTCTTTTTTAGAAAGAGGTAAAACTGCAACCTTTATAGGAGCAAGATGTTTGGGAAGTTTTAAAACAACTCTTAATTCGCCGTCAACATCTTCTTTTGTGTAAGCATCAGAAATTACAGCAAGAAAAACTCTACCCATTCCCATGGAAGTCTCTAAAATCCAAGGAATAAATTTTTCTCCATTGTCATTATAGGATAAATCTACTCCAGAAAATTTAGAATGCTGGGTTAAGTCATAATCTGTCCTATCGTGAACTCCCTCGATTTCATCAAACCCGTAGGAAGGAAAATTGTATTCTATATCCCAAGCATCATTGGCATAAAAAACAAGATTTTCATGTTGTTTCCATCGTAATTTATCTTCAGATAAACCTAAATTCAAATACCAGTTCCACCTCTCTTGTTTAATTTCCTCAAATTTTTCCTTATTCTCATTCGGTCTCACAAAATACTGAGTGTCAGCCTGTTCAAACTCTCGACATCTAAACAAAAAGTTTCTCGGTGAAATTTCATTTCTAAAAGCCTTTCCTATTTGAGCAATTCCAAAAGGAAGCTTGGGATGAAGGGAGTCAACTACGTTTTTATAATTTAAATAAATTCCTTGACAGGCTTCCCCCGGTAAATAAACAGGGGCAGAATCTTTTTCCGTAAAATCTCCGTAATTTGACTTGATCAATAAATTAAAATTTTTAGCATCAGTAAAATCAGTTTTACCACATTTAGGACATTTAATTTTATTTAAATTTTCTAGAAATAATTTATTTATTTCTTCTTCGGACATTTTTTCATCAGCAGAAACACCAATTTTTTCTAATTCCTTATCCACCCTTATTCTTGTATTACAATTTTTGCATTAAGCCATTGGATCAGAAAAACTAGAGGTATGTCCGGAAGCATCCCAAACTTGAGGGTGTTTAAACATAGCTGAATCTAAACCATAATAGTCCTCTCTTTTTTGAACAACCTCTTTCCACCAATAAGATTTAATATTATTTAACAGCTCTACACCTAAAGGCCCAAAGTCATAGGCTCCGGCCAACCCTCCATATATTTCAGATCCTTGATAAACAAAACCTCTCTGTTTTGTAAAAGAGATTATATCTTCCATTTTGATTTCTTCTATTTTTTCATCCATAATATTTTTATTCAGCGACAACAACTGCGTCTTCATTAATAAATCCAGGGTCAGTTCCTAACCGAGTTGAAACTCCTGATTTTGTGCTTTTTAGAGAAGTGCTGGTGAATCGGTCGGTTCCCGTGATGATGACGTCTCCGGTCAAAGTAGGGGCAAGGCCAACCTGGCTGACGCTCGGCATCAAAGCAACCTGGAAAGAGATTTCTTTTGCTGAAGTCTGGATTCCAGTTCCCGGTTTTATATCTCCCACTTCCCAAATAATTTCTCCCCCGACGGGATTATATGAAATAATCTCTGAGGAAGGCGAAACAACCCCCATCCACCTAACGTAAGGAGGTAAGGTTGAAACAACTCTGGTGTTGGCTATATCATTCATCGTATTGGTGATAGTCCAAACGATGGTATAGGTTGTTTCTTTATCAACGGTTGGAGGAATAGAACCACTATTTACGAAAGAGCCTGTATAATAAGTTGAACGAGGAGTAATCATTAAATCAGAGTAGAATTTAATAGTTTTTGAAATAGAAGAGTTTATTTCCTCTGGAATATTTTCCTCAGAAACTCGATTTCCTTTAGCGCTCACATCAATAAATACTTCCGGGTTAAGAAAAGAACTTCTAGCTGAAATATCTAAAGGTTCCATATAAAAACTAAATCTTCCACTCTCTCCAGGACTAACTTCGGACAATTCTCCATTAGTTCTCTTATCCCAAACAATGGTGTTATCAATAGAACGGTAGAAACCTCTCTCGACAGATATTCTTGTTTTATCCAAAATATCTCCCTTTAACTTAATAGAGATTTCCGCATCAAAAATCTTCGCCGGTGAATTATTTGACCACATTACATCAGCACGAATAGATTTATCCCCACCAGAAATAAATTCTTTTGAAGTATCTCCATTAAACGCCAATTCGATTCCCATGAAAGGTTTTTTGATAAATAGGGATTTTTCAGCTAGAGCGAAGATTGCCCCAATATTTTTTTCATCTTTTGAACTCTTTGTACCGCTAGTAAATTTAAAAACTCTTTCATCCCCTTCCTGACCAGAAATAACACCTTTAATTTTTACGACGTCGCCTCCTTCAACTTTCCAGACATTGTCACTATAAGAAGGTTTTGGTTCCGAACTTTTAAATTCAAAGCCAAAAGGATAATCTGCAGAAAGAAGCAGTCCTTCAACAGAATTTTCTGTATTAGATAAAACACTTACAGAAAATTCAACCTCCTGTCCAGAAATAGATTCTTCAAGAGGACTCACCACCAAGTTTACCGGAGAAGAAGATATACTTATGTCATACTTCCTATCTTTAAAAAAGATAGCGTTAGAACCGGCAATTCTGTATTCAAGACTAATTATTATATTTTTATCGCTATTCTCCTCACCATATAAAACAGCTTTCACCTCTTTCCTTACACTTTTTCCAGCAGGAATAACATCCAGGGATTCTCTAAATTTATTTAATTCCATTTCGACATCATCGGGAGAACGAGTTCCTGTAGGATATTCAATAATTAGGTCGGCAAGCTCTAAATCTGTGGAATTTTTATTTGTAATCGTAACCTGAAGAGACAGCTCTCCCCCACTTTCAATAGAAGCAGGACCAATCACAGAAATATCAATGTTAGACGTTGAAACCCGATTGATGCCTCCCAAAAAAGTAGCTGAAACAGCCAAGATAGAAACAACTAAAAAAACAATAGCGATTATGAGCATTTTTTCAAAAAAAGTTTTTCTTTTTGGTATCTTTTTATTCATTTCAATATCTTGAGAAAGAGACCCTTTTTCCCAATCTCCTTTAACGTCATGTTTTCTTTGACGAAATTCAGATCTTTCTTTTGAAAACTTAATGGTTTTTGAATAAAGACCTTTTTTAAGTTTATCTATTCTATTTAATTTTTCATCATTATCAATATTCATTACATTTAGAATTTAAATCCTCCTCTTTTTTAAAAAAATTCCTTTAAACAAGACGAGGTTGGGCGGGTCTTTCTCTTTTTTAATAAAATTACTTTTATGAGTTTAGTATTTATATAATAGCAGGAAAGATGCCGGGGGTAAATAAAAACCTTGAATTCAAATCTGAACCTGGAACAATTTGGCAAAAACAAAAACCTCGCATCTGTTAAAATAATATTAGCTAAAAAAGGTCAATATTATCAACAAACTAACGAAGTCT
>JAHJLO010000003.1 GCA_018821685.1 Patescibacteria group bacterium | reverse complement strand
TTTTTAATTTTTAATTTCTACAAAACAAACCGATTCTAAGAAAACAAAAAGGAGTTATGTTTATAATTAATAGTACCAGAAAAAATAAAAAACTTTTTTAGAAAAACTTTTATTTTTTTAGTAACTTTTGCAAGTTTATTTTAAAAAAATAAAGATTGTTTTTATGAAAAATAAGATCTAAAAAATTGTTTAACAAAAAAAACACAAGAGAAATATTTCATTAAATTTTCTTTCATTTAGATGTTTTTTTGGATCCAAAAAAATCACTCAAAAACCGGAAAATTTACCCCACCCCAGTCCGCAATAGTCTGACCTCAATCCTTAATTTTTTATATAAAATTTCTTAATTGAAAAATGATAAAAATTAAAATATTCAGTGTATTTATGATAATTTTTATTTTAAGGAATATCTACTCCATCTCCTCTCCCCTTTTTTCTTAAGGACACCTTTCTCAACTAGATGAACCAAATCTCTTTGAATTGTTTTTTCACTACAGTTTTTTATGTCCTTTAGAATGTCTTTTATAGAAACTTCTTTTTTGTCCTTTATAAATTTAATAATCAACTCTTTCCTGTCTATTTTAGCCTTACTAGAAATATTTGTTTTTTTAATTTTATTTTTTGTTGGGTTAGAAATAGAAATGTCTTTTACAGATTTTATGTCCTTAACAGGGTAAGGATGTCCTTTAGATTTATTTTCTTCTCGGTCATTTTCAACAACAGCATCTTCGTTAAAAAAATCTTTCAACGAAACAAACCTTTCTCTTTGACTGTTTTTCCCTTTAATAAAATCTGTTATTTTTTTATACTCTTGTGATAAGATCGAGTAATTCATCTCTGAAATCTTTTTTGAGACAAAAGCTATTTTTAGAAGAGACTCTATTTCAGAAACTAACGAAATTATTTTATAACAAAAACTATCTGTTTTTGAATTTTTAAAAGACATTGTAAAGGACAATAACTCAATCCCTTTTTCTCTAATTTTATTTTTTAAAGGCTCTCCTTCTGGAAAAAACTCCGTTACTAAATAAACCGCCATCGTTATTTTTTCTAACCTCTCACTCAAAAAGACATCCATACTATCAGTAAGGAAAACGCTATCTTTTTTAACAATGTCTTTTATATTATTCATATGTCTTTTATAGTAAATTGTCCTTTAGAAATGTCCTTTTCGGTAAAGGACACTTTTTATTCTTTATGTCCATTATAATTATAAAGGACACTCCTAACAAGTTTCTAACATTGCTTTTTTATGTTGTAAAAAATATTTTCTTTATTAAAAAAATCGAGGAAAAAATTTCCTATTTGTAAATAATTTCACTAGTTGAGACAATCTCTCCCCTCTTTTTTTATTCTCAATAAAAACAATGTAGGAACAACGAGATATGATATAATTACTTTATATTCGCAGAATCAAATAAACCAAAAATGAAAAAGAAAACAAAGAAAATCAAAAAAGAAAAAAAGCTAGAGGAGTCACAACCAAGCAATAGACTGAAAACAGAAACTCTCCATTGGGTACTTGCTATAATTTTTTTTGTACTCGCTATATTTTTAATACTAGCTTCAGCTGGAAGCGGCGGGGTTGTCGGGAAATCAACATTTGAAATACTCTCCTATTTACTTGGTGTTGGATATTTTTTAATTCCTTTCTTATTCATAATACTTTCAATGTCCTATGCTCAAGAAGTAAAAACAAATTTCGCGGCAAACAAAATAGGAGGATCGCTCTTTTTCGTTTTTTCAGGATTAGGTATTGTGGAAATACTCTTAACAAACCAAGGAGGGGTTATCGGAAGTTTAATTTCCTCTCCCCTAATTAAACTTTTTGATATTACTGCCAGTTTAATTTTTCTCTGGGCATTGATGATAATTTCAATCCTCGTCATATTTGATACCACTCCTAATTTACAATCTCTAAAATTCTGGAAAAAGAATCCCGAAGAAATAGACGAGGAGGAAAATCATGATGTAAAAATGATGGGGCTAGCTGAGGAAAACACAAAAAATAAAGAAGAGAAAAAAGAAAAAATAGAGGAAGAAGTTGAAGAACAAAAAAATAAAAAAACTTCTCTAGGAGGACTTCTTAACTTTGGAAAAAAAGATGAGGAAGAAAATTTTGATAAAAACATTGATGACCTTTCGAAAAAAAGATTTTCTCGTAAGGTAGACATTACTCTTCCCTTAAATCTCCTTTCAAAAGATAAAGGCAAACCAGGGGTTGGAGATATTAAAGCAAATGCAAATATTATAAAAAGAACTCTGAAAAATTTTGGAATTACAGTAGAGATGGACGAGATCTCAATTGGACCATCTGTGACTCGATACGCGATGAAACCTGCGGAAGGAATTAAGTTAGCTCGAATAGTTGGATTACAAAATGATTTATCTCTAGCTCTTGCCGCCCACCCTCTTAGAATAGAAGCTCCCATCCCAGGAAGAGCTTTGGTTGGAATTGAAATTCCAAATAGTACAAAAACCACAGTCGGGCTAGGAACCCTGTTCGCGACAAAAAAATTCCAAGATGCAGAGATTCCCTTAACGATTGCCTTAGGAAAAGATATTTCAGGAAACGCTCATTTTACCAACTTAGCGAAAGCTCCCCACATGCTTATCGCAGGTTCAACCGGTTCCGGTAAATCTGTGACAATCCACACACTCATAACTTCCCTACTATATAGAAACGCTCCTGAAGATCTAAGGTTCCTTATGGTAGATCCAAAAAGAGTCGAGCTTACTCTATATAAGGGTATCCCCCACCTACTAACCCCAGTAATAACTGATGCTAAAAAAGCGATTCTCGCACTAAAGTGGGCTGTAAAAGAAATGGAAAGAAGGTACGAAATCCTAGAAGGTAAAGGAGTACGAGACATTCAGTCTTACCACAAAAACGTATTTGAGCCCGCGGAAAAGAAAGGAGGAGAAGATTTACCAGAAAAGATGCCTTATATTGTGATTGTGATAGACGAACTTGCCGATATTATGCAAGCCTACCCACGAGAACTCGAAGCAGCAATCGTCCGATTAGCTCAAATGAGCCGTGCCGTTGGAATTCACCTAATTCTTTCAACTCAGAGACCGTCGGTTAACGTCATTACGGGACTTATTAAAGCTAATGTGCCAACGAGAGTTGCTCTTCAAGTAGCTTCACAAATAGACTCACGAACAATTTTAGATCAAAGCGGAGCTGAAAAACTTCTAGGAGCTGGTGACATGCTATACCTGTCCGGAAGTATGTCCAAACCAACAAGAATTCAAGCCGCTTACATCTCAGAAAATGAAGTTAAAGATGTGGTAAAATTCCTAAAAAATGCTTACGTAGACGAAATCCCAGATGAAATTGATATTAGCGTCGCGGGACAAGACAAAAATGTTCTTTTTGAGGGAATATTAGACGGAGACCTTGAAGACGACGAAAGCGACGATCTATATGAAGCTGCTCGAGAAGAAGTTATCCAAGCAGGAAAAGCCTCAACTTCTTATATTCAAAGAAAACTAAGGGTGGGTTATGCTCGAGCTGCTAGGATTATGGACATGCTGGAAGATAGAGGAATAATAGGCCCAGCAGACGGTTCAAAAGCCCGAGAAGTATTAATTGGAGGAGAAACCGAGGTTGAAAAAATTGATGAGTTAGGAAGCGAAGGATACCTTACCGAAGATAACGATGAAATATCAGAAGAAACTACAGAAGGAATCGATAGAAGCTACCTTAATGGGGATAATAAAAATAACTAACAACCGACATGAAAAGTGGATCTAAATTAGTAAAAACAATAGGAATTATATTAATAGTCTTAATTATTTCAGGCTATGCTATTTATCAAACCTACAACCTTGTGGCGGGTCCTGTTTTATCTGTGTCCTACCCTGCTAGTGGAATGACATACACCGAACCTCTCGTTGAAATAAAAGGTTTTGTAAAAAATGCTTCTCACATTACATTAAATGATAATCCAATTTTCGTTAATGAAGAAGGGACTTTCAGCGAAAAACTTCTTCTTTCTTACGGATATAATATCTTTGAAATTGAAATTAACGATAAATTTGAGAGAACAAAAAGAGAGAAAATAGAGTTGATTTATAATCCCAACGAAAATCTATAAGTGAACAGGACTTAACAATAAAAAATCTAAGCATGCAAAAATATGAGGGTCAATGGTGTATCAAAGCGTCTGTTTTGGTAGAATTAAGGAACAAATTACAAATTAACTAATCTCGATTTCTCATTTTAGGAAAATTTTAACACTGAGATTTACAATTTAAACTTTTAATATGGCAAAAAAAACAACCCCGAAAGAAACAGGAGCGAGTATTGACGATACTATTTCACAAATCCAAACTAAATTTGGTGAAGGAGCTATCATAAAACTAGGTGACGCACCAAGAGTAGATGTGAAAGCGATTCCAACTGGATCAATCGGACTTGATCACGCCCTAGGGATAGGGGGAATTCCTCGAGGAAGAATTATTGAAATATATGGACCAGAATCATCCGGTAAAACCACCCTTGCCCTACACGTTGTAGCTTCCGCCCAAAAAGAAGGTGGTATAGCAGCTTTTGTGGACGCTGAGCACGCTCTTGACCCAGAATATGCCAAAAGACTCGGTGTAAATATAAATGAATTACTTGTATCCCAACCTGACAACGGAGAACAAGCTCTAGAAATAACCGAGAGTCTGGTCCGTTCTGGAAAAGTAGATGTCGTAGTGGTAGACTCTGTGGCGGCTCTTACTCCGAGAGATGAAATTGAGGGTGATATGGGAGCTCATCATGTTGGGAAACAAGCTCGTTTAATGTCACAGGCACTTAGAAAACTTACGGCAATCGTTGCAAAAAGCAAGACTACTGTTATTTTCATTAACCAAATTAGAATGCAAATTGGAGTAATGTTTGGTAATCCAGAGACAACCCCAGGTGGAAAGGCTCTGAAATTCTACACTTCGGTTCGTTTAGATGTTCGTAGAATTGCTCAAATTAAAAAAGGGGATGAGGTTGTCGGAGGTCGGGTTAGAGTTAAAGTCGTTAAAAACAAGGTAGCTGCCCCTTTTAAATTAACTGAATTTGATTTAATGTACAATGAAGGAATTTCAAAAGAAGGTGAAATTTTAGCCCTGGGGGAAAAATTCGGGATTATTACAAAAAAAGGAGCTTCCTACTCTTACGGCGAAGAAAAAATGGCCGTTGGATACGACAAAGCAAGAACCTACCTCAAAGAAAACCCCAAAATAACGAAAGAAATTCTTAAAGAAATCAAAATAGAGTTAAAAAAATCATAATTAAATCACTCAAAATATGTTAGCATACAACGAAATAAAAATACGAAAATACATTATCCTAGAAGGTGTCCCCTACGAAGTTGTTGCTTCACAGGTTTCTAGAAAACAAGCTAATAAACCAACCAACCAAACTAAATTAAAATCTTTAATTGACGGTCGGGTTATACAAAAAAACTTTCACTCTTCTGAAAAAGTGAAAGAAGCTGAAATCGAAAAGAAAAAGATCAAATATCTTTATAACAATAAAGGTGAATTTTGGTTCTGCGAAGAAAATAATCCAGTCAATCGGTTTGAACTTTCAGAAGATGTGATTGAAGGGGCTAAATTTATGAAAGAAAACTCTCTCGTAGATGCAAAATTATTTGAAGATGAAGTAATTGGTATATCACTCCCTATTAAGGTCCAATTAATGGTAAAAGAGGCTCCTCCTGCGGTAAAAGGAAACACAGCAACCGGAGCCAATAAACAAGTTATTTTAGAATCAGGAGCTGTTGTAAATGTACCTATATTTGTCAAAGAAGGCGACATTATTGAGGTCAATACAGAAAGTGGTGAATATACAGGCCGGGTTTAACCCTTATCCCAAAAACAAACTTATAATCAAGAAAACCCGATTTGCTCTGAAAAGCAAACCGGGTTTTAAACTAGGCAGTGATGTCGATATTTTTTTTATACGCTTTATCGAACATCCGGACAAAAGGCAAAGCGTCCTTTCTGTGAATCTTAAAGCTTCCGTCTGTCATTTTTGCTAATTGGATTTTGTTACTTAAATTGGGATATCCTTCCATCCCATCCAGATACTTCATTACTTCTTCGTACGACAGGTCATCGAAAGTGTTGGTAACGAGAGTCCTAAAACAAAGAAATCCGTCAGGGTCTGTCTTCTGATATTTTTTTTCAGAAAGAGATCCTAAAAAATAGCAGAAAAAGAAAAACCCTATAATCCCACAAGTCATCTTGGTCTCAATATTAAGAGTCAAAATAGTGCCTAAAATAGCCAAGAGAAATCCCGCGAGAAACCACAAGGTATCGGTTTCTGTCTCAATCAATCTATCAAAAAAAGATTTTTTATTTTTCACTTTTTTCTCCTACAAAAAAGGTTAAAAAACACTTTAAAATTATTATTTAAAAAACATTTCTGTTGATAACAATAACATAACTAATGGTACTCAGTCAACCTACTCGGGACACTTCGCGGCTTATTAAAACAAGTCCAAAAAATTAAGTCGCAAAAAAAAAGAAACTGGGAACAGTTTCTTTTTTTTGTTATTCTATGTCTCTTTCACTAAAAAGACATTTTAAACTTACCAAATTTTTATCTAATGATATAAGGCATTAACCCCATAAATCTTGCTCTTTTTATAGCTTCTGAAAGCTGTCTTTGGTGCTTAGCACAAATACCAGTTCTCTTTCGAGCAACCATCCTTCCGTGTGGATTTATAAATTTCTTCAAAGCGTCCACATCTTTGTAGTCAATTTGAGTTATATTATTTTTTGAAAAATGACATTGTTTCATATTTTTCTTAATTACTTTTTCTTAATTTTATTTAAAAAGGAATATCTTCTGGATTAATTTCATCTTCTGGATATTCGATTGTCTTTGGTTCTACAGGTGTTTGTTGGCTCTCTGGTGCTTGCTGAGAAGGGGCACTATTTGTAGCAGGCCCTCCACCCTCTTTTCTCGGTCCCAATTGCATACTTTCTGTTACAATTTCAGTTCTATACATTTTCTTTCCAGTATCTTTATCATCCCAACTTCGAGTTTGTAATCTACCTTCAACTAAGATAGAGCTACCTTTTTTTAAATACTGACTCATGATTTCGGCAGTTCTACCAAAAGCAACTACATTATGGAACTCAACAGCTTCTTGTTTATTTCCCTCTTTATCTTTCCAAGTCCTGTTAGTAGCAACTCCAATGTTTGTTACCTGGACGCCAGAAGGAAGAGCCTTCAGCTCAGGGTCTCTTGTTAAATTTCCGATTATAATTACTTTGTTTAAATACATAATTTTGGTTTTTTATTTAATAGTTTTTAGAATAAATTAATTACCCTACCTCCCATTGTATCAAAAACTCTATTCAATAACCAACTCGTCAATTGTTTCGTCTAATACCTTCTCATCTACCTCTTTTACCTCTTTTACCTCTTTTACCTCTTTTTTTTCTTTCTTAACATCTTCAACTTTCTCCCCTTCTTCGTTTTTTACCTCAGGTTCAGTCTTTTTGTCAAAAGAGAACTTACCGGGTTTGCTGGGTACCATTGTATTTTCTTTAACGGTCACAATCAGAATATA
>JAHJLO010000002.1 GCA_018821685.1 Patescibacteria group bacterium | reverse complement strand
ATGAGTTCTTCATTTATATTTATCTTTTAAAAGAAAGCAAAAAAAACATTTTTTATGATATATCTCCGAAACATCTGGACTAAAAAAATAGGCTACTAATATAGTAGCCTACCCTTTTTAGAAGATTACCTCTCTTTAATGTCGCACAATATGTAAAACAAAAATTAAATCCCCACAGTAAAAAACCAGAGAATGATTATAAAGACGGATAGTATTATTACAAGTAGATGATCCCACATATTAGTTTTTTATTTTATTGAACAATTGTTTCTGGAGCTAATTCCGTCAAAGTCATTGTCTCCCCTCCTTTGAGGCGTTCCAGGTTCTCAACAAAGGTATTCCAAATTAAATCGATGAAAATATCATTCCAAAGATAGGAAGCTGGCCCAGCAAGATAATTATCCCAAAAACCAATAACAAGACTCCAAACATACCCTAAATTACCTTGGCTTTCTGGAGACTCTACAATAGCTCTTAAATCAAAGCCAAAATAACTTAAAATTATTATTGCTATAACAATAATTATTACTAATTTTAAAAAACCACTTTGTTTATTTATCATAACTTAAATTATACAGTATATATTTGTATATTCTATAGAATAAATTGTGGAAATATAAGAACCTAAATATCAATTTCTATTAACCTAAAGCAAAAAATTATTTATACTCCGGGAAATAAGAAAGTGGATTAAGGTAAGCGCTGTAGGGAGCAATCGGAACAAACTTATCCTTACAGTTAATACTTTTAGTGAATTGTTCTATCTTAACTCCGCTACTGGCATATAATCCAAAATGAAGGTGAGGACCCGTTGAATAGCCCGTATTTCCACTGTAACCGATAACATCTCCTCTGTTTACAACTTGCCCCGGAACAACTTTAATCAACGATAGGTGGGCATATAAGCTGGTTAACCCGTTCTCATGTTCTATTAGCACCCATTTACCGTAGGAGTAGCATTTAGCAGGAACTGTGTCTGTATTTCCGGTTCCTTTAACAACACCTCCTGAAACAGATTTAATTTTTGTTCCCGAAGAAGCCCTGAAATCGATACCATTGTGGCCATTTCCACTATACACTTGAGGATTTTTTGTTGAAAATTCTGTTTTTCCAAAATACTGAGTAATAAAGATACTATCCAAAGGCCAGGAGATAACACCCTTTCCTGTATCAGGAATACTATTAGGGTCAATTACCATTTTTAATTGAGACTCAAGGTTTTGAATTTCCTGAAGGAAAGCTTCCCTTAATTTTTCTTTTTCAGCTAATATTTTTTTGTATTCCGATTCTTTATTCTTTGTGGTAGATAAAAGTTGGTCTTTCTCTTTTTTATTATATTCAACGATTTCTTTTTTATCAGAAAGGTCTGCTCGATAACCTAACAATTCTCTTTCTTTTTCTTCTGTAAGTTTTTTATTTTCTTCCAAATCGGTTTTTAAATTTTGTAATTCGAAGGTTCTTTCCCTTACCCCAATTTGAAATCTTTGCAAATCCTCTACGTCACCCCAGAAATCAGAAATATCATCAGTTGAAAGTAATATCTCAACCAAAGAATTTGAATCTGATTCGTATATTAATCTCATTGTTTCAGATAGAGCGATTGTATTGTTTTTAATTCTTTTTTCTTTGTCACCAATTCCATCTGTGAGATCCTCTATATCAAGATTAGTTTCATAAATTCTATTATTTGTAAGAGTAATATCGCTGGTAAGTTTTTTCTTATCTAAATTCAGTCGGTAAACCTCGTTGTTTAATGTTTGCTTTTCCTCTGACACTTTTTGAATTTGTTTTTGATATTCAGCAATTTCTTTTTCTAACTCACTAATACTTGAACTACGATTTTCTATTTGATTTTGTAATTCCTCTACTTTAGAGGCACTCGAAAGACCTGGACCATAAAAACCCATTGATAGTACTATTAATATTAAAATTATAAATCGTATTAATTTCATTGAATTTTTTTACAAGATTAATTTAATTTCTCTAAAGCTAATTTTAATCGATTGATGGTTTCCTCTTTTCCCAATATTCCAGCTAGGGTAAAGGGATCTGGGGACCTATCTTTCCCCGATAAAGAATATCGCATTGGCCAAAGAACAGAGCCTCTTCCCTCTTCCGAAGCATAATCCCAAAGTTTTTCCTTAACATTTTCTGCTGTTAAATTATCAATTTCGTCTAACATTTCAATTATTTTGTTCAAATGTTTTATAGCGACATCTGGTCCGTCCTCTTTCCAGACTAATTTTTCTTTTTCATATTCAGGATTTTCAAAATAATAAACCAACTCCCCTTCTTCCTCCATGATTTTAACATCTTCAAATTTTTCTATTCTTTCTTTTATGACTGGTAAAATTTTATTAAATTTATCATCAGAATATCCATTTAAATTTGTTATCTCTTCTGGTAAAAATTCTAAAACCTTCTGTTTAAAATCTTCATCAGACATTTTTTTTATATGCTCTTTATTTACCCAACCTAATTTTTCAAGACTAAAAATTGCCCCTCCCTTTTGAATTTTATTTAGATCAAATTGTTCGATCAATTCTTTTGTTGTAAAAATTTCCTGATCGGTTCCCGGGTTCCACCCTAAAAGCATTAAATAATTAACAATAGCCTCTGGTAAATATCCCATTTTTCTATATTCATCAACTGAAACAGCTCCATGTCTTTTTGATAGCTTAGACCTATCAGAAGCCAAAACAAGAGGTAAATGTGTGTATTTAGGTGTAGGAGCCCCTACGGCTTCTTGAATAAGAATTTGTCGAGGTGTATTTGAAAGACCATCGTCTCCTCTAATAACATGGGTAACTCCAATTTCAAAATCATCAACAACAACAGTTAAATGATAAAGAGGTTCTTCTAAACTTTTTGCAATAATAAAATCCCCCAAATCAGTTGTATCGATTTCAATTTTTCCCCGAACACTATCTTCGAAAACTACTTTTTTGTTTGGGTTTTTAAAACGAATTACTTCAGAACGGCCGCCTTCTTTAACTTCAGTTTCTTTGGAAACATAGGCCTTATCCTCAGCAATCATTTTTTCTAGATATTCTTTATACAGGTCACTTCTTTCAGATTGTTTAAACATTTTTGATTTATCAAAATCAATTCCAAGCCATTCTAGTCCTTCCAAAATATTATCTTCAAATTCTTTTTTTGATCTTTCTCTGTCAGTATCTTCAAACCTAAAAAGCATTTCCCCACTATTTTGTTTAGCAAAAATATAATTAAAAAGAGCCGTTCTAGCTGTACCCACATGTAAATTCCCTGTTGGGGACGGAGGTAACCGGGTTATTATTTTTTTTGATTGACTATTCATGGGTATTTGTTTATATTTACTTCAGAACTATAAGGTATTTTAACATAAATCTTATTTAAAAAGGAGCTGAAATGCGGATTAGAATTTTAATGTTTAAATATTTAATAATATCATTCTTAGGTTATTCTTTTTTTAATTTCTTTTATGAAATATCAAAAAGAATAACAAAATATTTAGGATTTGATATTTTTGGAGTAATTCTTGTTGTGGTTTTCTCTCTAATTTCTTCATTTATCTTATTTGAAGTGTTGAAAAGAGTAATTTGGTGGAATATAGGTTGTATTATTGCTGAGAAAAAATATAATAATGCTCGTCATGAGCATATTATTTATCAAGGTCCTGGTTGTCCTTGTTGTAACAACCCTCACAATCACCACAAAGGTTCATTCGCGTATTATGGCCCGCTAACACTTTCTAAAAAATTTGTGAGGGTTTATATTTGCAAATATTTTTAACTTTTTTATCTGTGCTAAAACAAACCAAAAAAAGCCACTGCTAGCAGAGGCTTTTTTATTTTTTATATTATTTATTTTGCTCTT
>JAHJLO010000026.1 GCA_018821685.1 Patescibacteria group bacterium | reverse complement strand
TTTATCAAAGAAGATTTTCCAACATTAGAACGCCCAATAAAAGCAACATGGGATTTACCATCGCTTAAAATTTCATCAGTTCCTTTTATTCCTTTTATAAACACAGCTGTCTCAATTTCCATAGGAAAAGAATACCATAAAATAGCCTAAATAGTATATAATATGGATTATATGAAGCAGATATCTATTTATATTTTCGGGGACAGTCTTGTATATGGACAAGGAGACACTCAACCGGGGGGCTGGGTTAATCGTCTACAGGAAAAATTAGGTACTGACTACGGTCTTAGAAATTTTGGAGTTCCAGGAGATACCAGCAAAGATCTATTGAATAGAATCGAAAATCAACTTGGCAGTTCAAGACCTAACTTAATTATTATTTCAATCGGAGCAAACGACACTCAATACTCAGAAAATCCAAACGAAACTTTAATTAGCCAGGATCAATTTAAAAAAAACCTAGAAGAGATTCTTCAGATATCCCGAAACCATTCTGCTAAAATAATTTTTGTGGGTATTCCACAAATGAATGATTCAATTACAACCAATTGGCATTACTTACACTTTTGTAATAAAGATATCTTAAAATTTAACAAAGAAATAAAAAAATTTTGTAAAGAAAATGACCTACAGTTTGTTGATATTTTTGGGATTACAAAACCAGAAGATTTAAGCGACGGGGCTCACCCAAACTCAAGTGGTTATGAAAAAATAATGGAAAAAATTTACGAAGATATTGATTTTTAAGCTGTTTTGGTATAAATTATTTAAAGGAAATTAGAATTAAATTCAACTAGTATAAGGAGATTTTATGCAAGAGTGTAATTTTGGTAAGAATAGTCCCGATTGCAAAAAAAGAATTTACAACGATAAATGCCCTGGACAAATAACAGGAGAATGTGTTTCTTCAGTTAATGGAGGTGGTGGAGACATCCCCATTGTATGCGGAAAACAATTTCGCAGCCATCAATGCCAAAAAGATATCGATGAAAAAGAATGCCCCGGACTTCCTTCAGAATACTGTCTTTCTATTCACGTAGCAAAAAAACATAGAATTATTACTTAAGGAGACAAAGACAATGCCGAATTTAAAGTGTAGAAAGGATTATGAAGGGAAAAATTGTCTTAGTGCCGTCAGAACCGACAAGTGTAAAGGGATGTTGCAGAACGAGGGCCCTGGCAGATGTATCTCCTCGGCAGACAACAGTATATCCACCGGGTATGAAATTCCGAAAATTATTACTAAAAAGAAACGCTACCCAAAAGCCAGACAAGTTTCTTCTCTGAAACGTTGATTCTAAAAAGTTACCAGGTTGTATTGAAAAGCCCCCATGAACATGAGGGGCTTTTTTAATTTCTAAATTTTCCCTTTTAAATACTTTTGTCTCAAGTCTTCGGGGAATTTTTCTATAGCGTAGCGAAGCATTGTACGAGGCATTTTCAGATAGTGTTTTTTAAGAAATTTCTCTTCGACTTCCCTATTCCGATTCCCCACTTCTCGTAACATCCAACCAACAGCTTTATGGATTAAGTCGTGTTCATCATTTAAAAGAATCTCTGAAATTTTTAGAGTATCATCAAACTCTCCCTCTCTTATAAAAGCATAGGTTGAAATAATCGAAATTCTCTTTTCCCAAAGATTCTCAGATTTAGCTAATCTATATAAAATTTTTCTTTTACTAAGGCCTTGCCTTAGTAAATATTGCCCGACGATATTTGGCGCTGACGTATCGACTAAATCCCAATTATTTACTTTTTTTGTATTTTTAATATAAAAATCAAAAATTTCTTTTTGTTTTTCCGCGGAGTCTAACTTCACGAATTTTATAAACTGATTATTTAAAATTACCAAAGCGATGAATCTATGTTCGTGAATAGAGCTATCTAGTAAATTTTGTAAATTATTAAAACTTAAATCTAAATATCTTTTAGCTATTTTTCTTTTTGTAGGAACTCCACCTATCACACCAAGAAAAACATCTCCTTCTCCGTATTCACCTTTTCCTGTCTTAAAAAACCTTTGCAGGTTTTTTGCTTTTTCAAAATCAGATAAAGATTTTAATTCTTTTTTAAGTTCGGTTAGATTACTCACGATTTATATTATACAAAAAAACCAACGGCTACGATATATCGTAGCCGTTGGTTTCTTATTATTTTTTTCTTCTAAAAAATTTTTATTCTTGGAAACTTTTCATTGTTCCAGAAGAATTTCTCATTGTTCCACCATTTCTAGGTCCTCTCTCTACTCTTTCTCCCCCTCTTAAGCCAATTTCTTCTCTTAACAATTTAGCTCCTTCCTCATCTCCAGCCTGCATAAGTGAGTGCATCTCTACCATTTTAGCGAAAGTTTCTTCCGTTACTTCTAATCCAAAAGGTTTGTCCGCTGTTAATGTTTTGAAGGTTTCATAATCATTGTTTTCTACAGCAGTTCTAATAGCTTCTCTTTCTGCCTGCATTTCTTCACTTTTTCCATGACCCCTTCCCATTCCTACACCTCTCATTTCTTCTAATGCTTCTTTCAAGCCAATTTCTTCTGCGTAGGCATCTGCCTCAGAGTTATTACCACTGGTTCTTAACTCGTGTATTTTTTCAAATACAGCTTTTTGTTCTTCACTAAAGAAGTCTGATCCAGGACCAAACGCATAGACGCTTGAAACTCCAGCTCCAACGATAAGAAAAGCGGCTGCTAAAATCG
>JAHJLO010000025.1 GCA_018821685.1 Patescibacteria group bacterium | reverse complement strand
TGAAATCCGTTGATATTATGGGGAACACCAAAAGCGAAGGCAATTCACTGGCGCATTTCTGACACTGAGACACGAAAGCGTGGGTAGCGAATGGGATTAGATACCCCAGTAGTCCACGCCGTAAACGATGTTCTCTAGCTTTTCGGAGTATCGACCCTCTGAGAGGCGAAGCTAACGCGTTAAGAGAACCGCCTGGGTAGTACGGCCGCAAGGCTAAAACTCAAAGGAATAGACGGGGACTTGCACAAGCGGTGGATCACGTGGTTTAATTCGATGATACGCGAAGAACCTCACCAAGACTAGACATCTAGCTTATGTTTTTCTAGAAACAGAAAGACCTATCGGCTAGACAGGTGATGCATGGTCGTCGTCAGTTCGTGGCTTGAGCTGTTCCCTTAAGTGGGGAAACGAACGCAACCCTTATCGTCTGTTACAAGTGTCAGGCGAGACTGACCAGCCTTTTGGTCATAAACAATTTGTTTGTGAATAAAAGGCTGGTAGGAAGGTGGGGATGACGCCAGATCAGCATGTCCCTTGATGTCTTGGGCTACACACATGATACAATGGGTGTGACAACGGGTCGCGACGGGGTAACCCTGAGCCAATCCTTTAAACACATCCTCAGTTCGGATTGAGGTCTGCAACTCGACCTCATGAAGTTGGAATCGCTAGTAATCGCTGGTCAGCACACAGCGGTGAATATGTTCTCAAGTCTTGTACTCACCGCCCGTCAAGCCAAGGAAGCCGGGAGTGCCCGACGGTCGTCTTTATGGCGAACTAAGGTAAATTCGGTAACAGGGGCTAAGTCGTAACAAGGCACGGGTAGCGGAAGCTGTTCGTGGATTATTTCAAAATGAATTTTTTATTCTCTACGGAGGATAAATTTAATTGGTTGATTATCACTCTAAGTGATAGGACAATAGTATTGATTCCTAAATCTATACTCGGTACCCCAGATGTCCGTGACTGGGAGGTGAAGTGGAACAATAGAAAGCTTATATCTTTTTAAGTTTCAGGACTTCGACTTGTCGTATAAAGATGCATTTATTTAATATGAAGCAAGCATATAATTCCTTCGTTCGGATTATATAAAAATGAATTAAAAAAGAAGTTTTTATTCATTTTTATAAATCCTCACTAGAAATTATTAGGAAAGATAGTCTTGTGGAGTTTATTGGATTTATTCAGTAAACTCCACAAGACTATTTTTTTAAATAGTTTGTATTGACAAAGGAAGTCTATTAAAGTATTGTTTTAATTAAAGTTAATTCAAACTTAGAAAGTTCTTTTTAAATTTATTTTAAATATTTTTCAAGTGAGAGGTTTACCTATGAATCGTCTTTATCATCGAAGGAAAGATCCTCATCCCGAAAGAGGCACCAATCTTGCAAAGACAGAGGTTGTTTTTGGCATAGTTATTCGCCCGGATGGAAACATCCTTATCATTCAAGATAGCCCAGTAAAGGGTTCTCGGAGAAGATGGTCAACGTCTGATTCTAAATACAAAACTCCTGGAGGAAAGGTTGTTAAAGATAGGAGAGCAAAAGATTCTATTCAATATAAGATCAGAAAAGAGACAGACGTTTCGTCTATTCATCTTATGGCAGGTAAACCCTTTTTTGTGATAGAGGTAAAGGATCATTTAGTGGTTTCTTTTTATCTTATGGGGTATATTCAAGGTGAACCTGCTCCCAACAAGGGTATTAAATTTGCTAATTTTTTGCCTCCAGGAGAGGTTAAAAAAAAGATTGAAAAAGGAGAATTCCTTGAAAATCATCAGTTGGCTTTAGAAAAGTACTTGAGAGGTGATTTCTCAGAAGATCACCAAGATGCCTTAGAAAAATATTTGGGAAACCCCACCTCATATTGAGGTGGGTTTTTTAATTGATTTAAAGTGAATATTTTGGTAGTATTTCTAAGTACAATATAGGTTTTGCGAGTGTAGCTCAGGTGGTTCTTTTTAAAAATAAAATAGTGTATTAAGTGCGAGTGTAGCTCAGGTGGTTAGAGCGCGTCACTGATAATGACGAGGTCGTAGGTTCGAGTCCTACCATTCGCACAAAAACAACAGCCCTAAAGCGTCAGCTTTAGGGCTGTATGTTTTTGTAACGAATGGTAGACCTCGAAACGAGCGAAGTATGGAGGAGGAGCTTGCGACGACGAACACGAGCGAGCGGGGTCGCGAGTTCTTAGTGAAATTGAGCCGAAGTGAAACGGAGGCGAAAATTTCACTAAGAACTGGAGACCGAGTCCTACCATTCGCATAGTAAAGCACGAAGAAAAAACTTAGTAACTCGTGACCGAGTCCTACCATTCGCAACCGTGGATAAAATTTTCACTTAGAACGGTGGAACTTATTTCTGTGTTATTCTTTGCATAAAAAAACCCGCAACGTGTAAAGATTACGTGCGGGTCTTAGAGCGAAATTTCCATCTTTTCCTCCTAATATCTTAATATCGGACTTGAACTAGAATTTTTTACTGGGATTTTCCTTTACCTCTTTAAGATGATTTAGAAATTCTTGGATCAACTCCCTTCTGTTCTCGGGGGTTAATCTAAAATAAATAGGACTTCCTAACAAAACACGAATAACTTCTCTCTCAGTCATTTTAAATTCCTCCTGTCAAAAGATTTTTAATGAGAAATTTCTTCTACTGTTATTATACCACATATATATAAAAGTCAATAGGTTATCCACAGTTATGTCCTTTAGAATTTTTTGCAATGTCCTTTAGAATTTATCCGACTATTTGCTATAATATTTAGAATGAATAAAGAAGAAATCGAAAAAAAAATAAAAGGACTAGAGGCTATGATGGAACAGCCTGATTTTTGGAATGATAAAGATGAGGCTCAAAGAATAATTAAAGAAATAAATGATTTGAAAGATGAACTGGAGGGGGTCGGAAAATATGATAAAGGAAATGCCATGGTCACTATTCTTTCAGGTGCTGGGGGAGACGACTCCGAAGATTTTTCAAGAATTTTATATAATATGTATGGGAAGTTTATTAAGAATAAAAATTGGGAAAACTTTTTAGTTCATTCAAATGAAAACGATCACGGAGGATATCGAAATATAACTTTCGAAGTAATAGGAAAAGGCGCTTACGGAAATCTTAAAAATGAATCGGGTGTTCATCGTCTTGTGAGAATTTCTCCTTTCAATGCTCAGAAAAAAAGGCACACTTCTTTCTCCATGGTTGAGGTAATCCCAAAACTAGAGAAAGCTGGTGAAATCGAAATTCCAGAAGATGATTTAAAAATTGAATTTGCTAAATCTTCTGGCCCTGGAGGGCAGAATGTGAATAAAAGAGAAACTGCTGTGAGGGTAGTTCATATCCCAACAAATATTTCGGTTCACGTTGAATCAGAACGAAGTCAACAACAAAATCGAGAAAAGGCTATGGCCATGATTGAGGCGAAGCTTATTAAAAGACAAGAGGAAGAAGCTTTGGCGAAAGAAAAAGGAATGCAAATTAGTACGACAACAGAAAATGAATGGGGAAGTCAGATTCGCTCCTATGTTTTTCACCCCTACCAGATGGTCAAAGATCACCGTACAGGGATAGAAGTCAGGAATATCGATAAAGTCCTTGAGAACGGCGAATTGGATGAATTTATAGAGGCTGAGAAGAATCTATAGAAAAAAATTTTGTGTTAAGAACCTATTTTATAACCCTAAGCTTTCAAAAAAATAATGAGAAAATTCCTAGAAAAAATGCTTGAATCTGACGGAGAATACAAAGAATTTATTTTTAAGGATTTTAAGTTTAACAACGAAAGTTTGGGCGGTTTATTTTTTGATTTTTGTTCTTTTGTTGAATCAAATTTGAGCTATTCAGTATTAGACGATATTTATATTAAAAGCTCTACGTTTGAAAGGTGTAATCTTTCTAATATTAAAACCATCGGCGGTAATTTAAATCTGAGTAATTTTTTAAAAGTTAAATTTACTGGATGGGATCTTGAGAATGGTGTTTTAAAAAATACTAATTTTGTTTCCTGTAAAATTAATTTAGTTAATTTTAGTGGCTCCGAATTAAAAGAGGTTGTGTTTAAAGACTGTGATTTAAAAGAATCGAGTTTTCAAGAAGTCGTTTTAGATGATGTTCGTTTTATCGAATGTGATTTAAGGATGGCTGACTTCTCAGGGGCTTCCTTAAAAAAAGTTGATTTGAGAGGTTCAAAAATAGAGGGTTTAAAAATATCTCCAAAACAATTTGAAGGGATTATAATTGATCCTTCTCAAGCCACTTATTTTGCTTTACTTTCTGGCATCAAAATTAAGGAATTATAGAATTGAATCCTTTTCAAATTAAAGTATAATGTATAGATAAGTTTACATAAATTGAATTTTAAATTTCTTAGATATAAACTGTAAGCTCAAAAAATATGATTTATTTCGATAAAGTTACAAAATGTTACGAAAACGGAGACAAGGTCATTGATGACGTTTGTTTTACTATTGAACCAAGAGAGTTTGTTTCTATTGTGGGTCACTCTGGTGCTGGAAAAACAACTTTGTTAAAAATGCTTTTAGCCGAAGAGAAACCAACAGAAGGCTCAATTTATTTTGGGTCATCGAATGTGAGTGAACTTTCTAAAGGGAAAAAGAACGTTTTTAGAAGAAAGATTGGAACTATTTTCCAAGATTTCCGGTTACTTCCTCATAAAACTGCTTACGAAAATGTGTCTTTTGCTATGGAAGCTGCTGGTAGAAGCGATGAAGAAATTGCTTCGGACGTACCTCATGTTTTAGAACTCGTTGATTTAGGAGAAAAAATTTGGCATTTTCCGCATCAGTTGTCTGGGGGAGAACAACAAAGACTTGCTATTGCTAGAGCTATTGTTAATCAACCTGATTTGATTATTGCCGATGAGCCTACTGGAAATCTAGACCCAATTAATACTTACGAAATAGTACAAATTTTGAAAAAGATTAACGAATTAGGAACAACTGTTATTCTAACAACTCATAATAAAGGTGTAATTGATTCTATCGGAAAAAGAGTGATTACAATGGATAAGGGAAAAATTGTTCGAGATGACAAGAGGGGTAAGTTTTCACTTTAAACTTTTTACAAGAAATTTCAGATTTAATAGAATTAATGAGAAAAAATCTTAAATTATAAACCAATAAATAATATGTTTGTAACAAATACAAAAAGAATAACAAAATCAGCCATTATTAATTTGTGGAGAAGTCGAATAGTTTCGATGTCTTCTATTTTAGTTATGTCGATAACACTTTTTGTTTTTGGAACTCTTATTTTTAGTAATGCAGCTTTGGATTCTGCCCTTACTCAGATACAAGAAAAAGTTGATATCAATGTTTACTTTACTGTATCGGCACCAGAAGAAGAAATATTATCCCTTAAGAAATCTTTGGAAAGTCTTCCTGAGGTAGGCACGGTTGAATATGTTTCGAGAGAAGAGTCTCTTGAAAAGTTTAGAGAGAGACATGGGGATGATCAATTGACGCTTCAAGCGTTAGACGAGTTGGAGGATAATCCTCTTGGAGCTGTTTTGAATATTCAGGCAAAAGAAACAAGTCAGTATGAAACCATCGCAAGTTTTTTAAATAGTGAAAGTGTTTTGTCTAGCGAGGGGACTAACCTGATAGATAAAGTTAACTACTATCAAAATAAGATTGTTATTGATAAATTATCTAAGATTATAAGTTCATCACAAAAAATTGGTTTTATTGCAACGTTGATTTTAGTTATTATGTCTATAATAATTACTTTTAATACAATTAGACTTACTATTTATATCGCAAGAGAAGAAATTTCTATAATGAGATTGGTTGGGGCAAGTAATGAATATGTGCGAGGACCCTTTGTTGTAGCTGGGGTTGTTTATGGGCTTATTTCTGCAGGCTTTACTTTGTTAGTCTTTCTACCTTTAACCTATTACATTGGATCTTTTACTCAAAGGCTTTTTGGTCTAAATATGTTTGAACATTATTTAAGCAATTTTTGGAATATATCAATTATAATAATTTTTTCTGGAGTTACCCTTGGTATTATCTCTAGTTATCTTGCCGTAAGGAAATATCTAAAGGTTTAAATCTTTTTAGAGGAAATTTATTTTTTTAGATTAAGATATCAAAGGTGAAGCCTTTGGTATTTTATTTTAAAAAAGATTCACAAAAGAAGCTTTTTTGTGTATTATACTGAGGTAAAAGATTAAATATTGCCGGATCGTCTAACGGTAGGACAGCGGTTTCTGGTACCGTAAATCGGGGTTCGATTCCCTGTCCGGCAACATAAAACAAAAGACCTCAATGCTACGCATTGAGGTCTTTTGTTTTAGTTGTCCGGCAGGGAATCGAACAAGAGCGAAATATATTTTTGGAGCGAAGCGGAAAAAATTTGAGCGACGAGCCTACGAGTTCTTAGTGAAAATGAGTTGTAGTGAAACAGAAACGAAATTTTCACTTAGAACTGGGAGGTCGATTCCAAGCCCCTGCGGGCTTTTCGTGGGAATCGAACAGGCGCAGGCATGTTTTCGGAACGAAGTGGAGAAAACGGCCGAGCCGAGCCCACGAGCACTTAGGCTTTTGGAGTCTGTAGCGCGACATTATTTTCTTACGAACGAAGTAAGTTAGAAAATAAGAAGTACTCTTGTGGTGTAGCGAAAGACGAACAAAAGACTTAGTGACTTGGGGGGTCGATTCATCCCTGTCCGGCAACATAAAACAAAAGACCTCAATGCTACGCATTGAGGTCTTTTGTTTTAGTTGTCCGGCAGGGAATCGAAAGACGGGCTTATTATCCATTTTAAATTTAATCGCCAATAGGAGTATACAATTTATTTTTTTTACTAAGTCTATATTATCGAATCCATTCAACACTTTTAATTATTTCATTTTCTAATTCTCTGTATGGGATTATGGCATCGAAATCAACACTAGAGTTGTTTATAAAAGAGTAGCCACTTTTTATAATATAAAATCCTTTTTCTGGGTTATGAAATATGTAACGCGTAGAGAATATTCGAGGATCTTTTTCCTCTATTTTTTCGAGACTTGGGAAAGTTTGATATTCTTGCTTTATTCCTTTTGTTCCTAAAGGGGTTTCAATATCACTTGTGTTCAAGATTGAAACCACAACTCCATTATTTTGTATGTAATTTTTTTTATAATCATCAAGTGATTGCGCAGAAATATTTACAAGAGGGGATGGGCAAGCCGGACTATAGAGAGACATATAAAACCCAGTTATCTGGTCTTTTATTCTAAGATCGGTATAACAGCTTTTGTGCGAAGGCTGAAATTTTATCATTTCTTCTGGGTAATTAAGTGAAAATCCAAAATTCGTATCTTCATATATGTTTGAGAGAGCCCCAAAAGAAAAAGTTGATGTCGAAGTATCAGGTATAGATTCAGGGGAATCTTTTGTAATTATTGTTGTTGTTCCCTGTGAAAAAGTAAATTCACCAGGTATTTTTACAACATGAGGCAGGTCGTTTTTAAATAAAAAGTAAAAAGTTGCAATCGAAATGATTAAAGAAAAAATAGCGATTGTTATTGAAATTATAAATAATTTATTTTTCATTGTCTTGCTTGAATTAACTCTTCAAGTGCACACCCTTAAATACTTGTCGTGGCGTTAAATAGTTAAGACGTTTATGCGGTCGGCTGTTTAGTTTACGAACAGCACACTGAACATCTTTGTTTGTAATTGTAGCAAAAGAAAAACCTTTAGGAAAATATTGTCTTAATAAACCATTAGCATTTTCATTAGCTCCTCGTTGT
>JAHJLO010000024.1 GCA_018821685.1 Patescibacteria group bacterium | reverse complement strand
GAAGGAGGAATTAATTCACCTTTATCTGAACTTCTACGAAGACATCGAGGTATTAAAAAAGAAGAAAAAAGATTGCTAGTTATCTCTTATCTTTCGAATCGCCGAAAGTAATTCTAGCAACACTAAATGTCACTTAACTCCTAAATCAAAAGATTTCAATTCCTCAAAACACCAGTCGCCATCATTGGTATTACTTTCAAGAGCGACCTTGTTTCTCTCCTCCTTAGTTAGTGGGCGGTTAGGAATAAGAGCGATTACTTCCTCAATACCCATATCGATAAGTATCTTTTTGCGCTGATTTCCTGAAAGTATAGTTCTGTCTGTATCTATTTTTAACACGTCGTGCATCCCACGTTGTGTGATCCTTTCCTTTAATTTTTCAAGACCCTCTTTCGTTATAGTCCTAGGATTACCTTTCCAAGATTTCAGGTCTTTAACTAATAATTTCTCTGCATGCCACTCAGGTGACAATAAATTCTTCTTATTCATGATTTTTTATGTTTAATGCTAGTAATTGCATTTCACACAAAGCAAAAAGCCTGCACGAAAATGCGTTGTTACTTTTTCAAACACATCTTCGTGCAGACTTTTAAAATCTGCTTAATACTTCTTCATATAAATACAATATTCAATTTTAATTATTCATTGTGGCAAGAATTGCAACAATAATAACAACCGTCGATATCAGAACTCATTGAGGGATATTTTGTTTTTGCTTGTGCTTTAGCGTCACGACAATTATCGAAATATCCTACATCAAGTCTATTCTCGTGATTAGGAAGACGAATACAATTTCCATTTTCATTATGTAATTCATAATTTCCACCACTCTTAGAGTCTTGTTGGTTTCGGTTTAAGATGTACTTAGACATATATTTTTATACTAAATTAAGGTTGATAAAATTCGACCTAACGTTAATATTACTCCTAGTGTTTTAAAGTGTCAAGGGTGTAAAGAAACTTTACACAAAATCCTTGCATTATCCTTCAAAATTTGTTAGAATAGTACCTATGAACGAATACCAACAAAGACTTTATCGCCTAGCTCAAGATAATTCTAATTTAGGCAAAATGAGTTTAAGAAAAATTTCTGAGCTTATTGGTGCTCAAGGTAAACCACAAATTGCAAAACATCACTTACTACAGCTTGATAAAAAAGGGCTCCTAAGAGTGAACTTAGATGAAAATGTAATAGATGTTGTTAAAAGGGGTGTTAAAAATATTGGGAATAAAATTAGTATATTTTCATTACCAATAGTCGGATCTGCTAACTGTGGACCCTCAACTATTTTTGCCGATGAAAGAATTGGAGGTTATCTAAAAGTTTCATCAAAAAAATTACCTCATCGTAAAAAAGACTTATATGTAATTGTTGCTAGCGGGAATTCAATGAATGATACAAATATTAACAGCAAGAATATAGAAGATGGTGATTATGTTGTTGTAGATAGTAATTATTCGAGACCCAACCCAAATGACGTTGTCGTGTCAGTAATAGACGGTCTCGCAAATATTAAAAAATACAAATTAGATCAAGAAAATAAACAAATCGTTCTTGTATCAGAATCAACAGAAAAAGGACACCACCCTATTTTTGTTGATGAAAGCGATCTAATTATTAGTGGTAAAGTTGTCGACGTTATTAAAAATCCTAAACAATAGAAAATGAAAAAAAATATTCAAAAAATCCCTAAAGATATTTATGCAAAACTAGAAACAATTGATAATAATGAAATTGTTGTTGGTTGCGCTATTAAATTTAAGGCAAACGAACTCATATCAGGTAAATTAGCACATTTAGGAATAGAACTGAATTCAGATGGATTACAAATTCCTACCGAAATTATTCCTTCGGAAAATCAAGGTAAATATTCAGATCGAAATGTTAACGGTTTTGAAATTATTCGCAAAGATCTTCCAAAAGAAACTCATTATAATAGTATAGAAAGTCCAAATTGGGGAGATTCTTATAACGGTACTCATACAGTTAATTTACCTTACAAAAAATATCCCCGAGATTTTCAACCACCTCGTGAACTTGAAATTTTAACAACTTGTAATGATACTCAGCCTGGTTTAACAGATTATGTCATTGCCTTCCAAATTAAAGAAGTATTGGATAAAACTAATAATGATTTTGAAGATAGATTATTTGAAAATTTAAATATTCTTCAAGAAAATACAGGATCTCTTGGAGTAGAATCCTCCAATATACCAATGGTTGATTACATACAATCTTTAAATGTTTCTTGGGAAATTTTACCACCAGGAACTCTAGAAGATACTATTGAAAGATTATTTCAAGGAAAGACACCTACTATCCAACAAAAAGACGTAACCACTGAGCGTTACAAATTCTTTTTAAGCTTAAATCTTAAAAAGTTGGTTTATGGGAGTAGTGGATTTAGACGTTATTTTGGGGCTCTTCTTGAAGATAATTTAGTAGTTTTTGAAAATATAGAATATGGTAACGCTATTTATATTCTTTTTGATGACTGGGAACAATTAAGTTTATTAAGTAGGTTAGATTTAATGTCTGGTAGATTTGGTACATCCTTTGAAAGAATTATTCATACAGACGGATGGGAGGAAAAAGTCAAAAACGTAGTTGAAGAAAGACAGAAAGAATCATAAAAAATATTACTTCCAAAAAGTAATTAATATATAAAGTTACACATAGCTGTAACTTTATATATCGATTATGTGTCACTTTTGTCACTTTCTGATAAAATAAAGGTGCACGAGGATCCTTCCATTAGTAGTTTTTAAAAGCTTAAAACCGCCTTGCAGGGCTTGGTAACCCACGGTTCCAGCCCGAGGTTGCCCGCAACGCAAAATCCCAATACCGATTAAGGTATTGGGATTTTCGCGTTTATGCAGAGAGGGTGGGATTCGAACCGAGCGAGAATGGAGGAGCGAAGCGACGAACTCGAGCGAGCGGGGGTCGCGAGTTCTTAGTGAAATTGAGCCGTAGTGTAACGAAGGCAAAAATTTCACTTAGAACTGGAGACCGGATCCCACCCCTTCTTTGCAAAATAAAGACTAAATTTCTACTTAAACCAAAGAAAAAATACTAGCCCAAGCTAGTGTTTTTTCTTTGGTCACGTTCGAGAGGTGGGATTCGAACGGCGGAGGAAAATAAAAAATTTAAAACCCCTTCCTCTAGAACCTTAGTCCGAGGAAACCTTTTCATGATATTATAATAATATTAGGAGGAAACATAAATCCCCCCTTTAGTAGAATACTAGTAAATTATTTTGTAAAAAATTTAAATTTTCAATAAATAAAATGGATAACGAAGTTAAAAAAATAAAAAATAAAGATTTGGGATATAATGATTTTTTTGAATCTAACCGTCATAAATTAAAATTGGAGGAATTTTCTGTTGCAAGAGTTATTGCTGAATACAGAGGATCTTACAAAGTTAAAAATGAAGAGGGTGAATATTTAGCGAAAGTCCCTGGAAAAAAGATGTTCGATGCCTCATCAAGAGAAGATTATCCAGCCGTTGGTGATTGGGTGACAATTAATGAAGTCAGCTCAGAACAAGCTGTTATTCATAGCATTTTACCAAGAAAAACAATCTTGAAAAGAATCTCTGGAGACAAAAACAGGGCGGGACAAAAGAATAAACTACAAATAATAGCAACAAATATCGACGAAGCTTTTGTGGTTGAATCAGTTGACAGAGATTACAACCTAAACCGTTTTGAAAGATATTTTTCTATAGCCAACGACGGAGGTGTAAAACCGTCTATAATATTAAATAAAATAGATTTGATTTCCCAAGAAGAATTAGATATAAAATTGACTCAACTAAAAAACAGATTTAATGACACCAGTGTTATTTTGACAAGCACTCTAACCAATGACGGGTTGAATGAATTAAAAGAATATATATTAAGTGGAAAAAATTACTGCTTCCTCGGCTCTTCTGGAGTTGGAAAATCTTCTTTAATTAATAATTTACTCGAAGAAGATATTATAAAAACAGGAGATATAAGCTTGAGTACTGACAGAGGAAAACATACCACAACAAGCAGAGAAATGTATTTTTTGAAAAATGGAGGAATTGTTATCGACAACCCTGGGATGCGTGAGGTGGGAATGGCGAACATAGACACTGGTATAAATAATTTATTTGACGAAATAACAGCCCTAGCTACTAGATGTAAATATGTTGATTGTACCCACAGTCATGAACCAGGATGTGAAGTGCTCGCCTCATTAAAATCGGGAAAATTAGATAAAGATAAATATTCAAATTATATTAACCTGAAAAAAGAAGTTGAACATTATGAGATGACCGATTTTGAAAAGAAAAAAAAGAATCGCCAGTTTGGAAAGTTCCTCAATAAAACCAAAAAAGAATTCAAAAAACACAAACACAAAGATTACTAGTCATGTCTCTAAAATTGAGCTTCCTCTTCTCTTCTCAAAATAATAGTTGTTTTTTTAAATATTTTGAGTAAAATCAAAACTAGATTAAGTTAAAGAAAAATAAATAATTTAAGGATAAAGGAGTTCAGAGATGAAAGAAGAAACAAGACTCACTTCGTTCAGATTAGGAGAGTACCCTCATTTTATAAACAAGGTTACCGAAATAGTTCTAAAAAAAATTGACCCACAAGTCCGAGACAAAGTAAGTGTCGTCGTTGGAATATCAAATCTAGGTATTGATATTGTCCTGGCCTACAATGTTGCTGTAGAGCTAAATAAAGAACGAAATAAAAATAGCTGTAGAGCGGTCTATTGTAAAAGATCTAAATTCTCTATCATCAATTTCGTAAACCTACATGAAGGTTTCGCCCACCCTAAAACAAAGGATTTTGTCTTATTTGTCCATTGTGGTTTTGAAGATCCTCAAGATGAAAAGTTTTATGGAAATCTTCAAGCACTAAAAAAACAATGCACGGGAGAATTTATTCTTTCCGAGCTTCTCCAAAACAAAAAAGAAAGATCTTGGTTAGTGAAGAATAATACTTTCCACGTAGATTCCTGTATCATTTTACCGCCACCAATACAAGAATACCGAGATTTTATCCGGTCGATTTCTTAGTCAAAAAATCCCAACAAGCCGTTACCTATTTAAAAGGTGCCGGCTTGTTTTTCACTTAAACTTTTTACGACTCCTATTAAAAAACGAATCTCAAGATTCAGGTCTTTTCTCCCCTTTCTCCATTTCTCTTTCTAATTTATAATATATACATATGGAAATTTTATGGGAAGCAATTGAATATGAATATAAAAAAAGAACTGCCGATTGGTTTTGGGCACTCTGGATCATTTCAGCTGCTATAATTTTTATTTCAGTAATGTTTGGAAGCTCTCTTTTTGCCGTTCTCGTTTTTGTCGCATCTTTTACCCTCTCTCTTCAAGCCGTTAGAAAACCAGGCTTAATAAAATATAAAATAAACGAATCTGGAATTATTGTCACAGACAAAATTTACCCATACAAAAATATAGAATCTTACTATATTAAAAATGAAGAAATCCCAAAAATAATTTTGAAACTAAAAAGCAAATACGCACCCTTTGTAGTAATCCCCTTAACAGAGGAAGTCAATATATCAAAAATAGAGGGTTTACTGCTAAACCATCTCGAAAAAGAAGAATTAGGAGAACCTATTACGAACAAACTAATAAAATACTTTTGATTTCTTAGCAGTATATTGTAACTAACAAAACCAAAGCGTTAGCTTTGGTTTTGTTGTTTTGTGCCCCCACCAGATTTAGGAATCGGTCTCCAGTTCTAAATGAAATTTTCACCACAAGGGTACTTCTTATTTTCTAACGCACTTCGTTTGTAAGAAAATAATGTCGCGTCCTAGGGACTCAATTTCATTAAGAACTCGCGACCCCGCTCGCTCAAATTTTTTCTCCGCTTCACTACAAAAGTACTTCTTATTTTCTAATTTTCTTCGTGCATAAAAAAATAATATCGCCCTACGAAAAAATATATTTCGCTCGTTTCGATTCCTGGTGGAAGCTACAAAACACGACAAAACCAAAGCGTTAGCTTTGGTTTTGTTGTTTTGTGCCCCCACCAGGAATCGAACCTAGATCACAACTTCCGCAAAGTTGAATTTTATCCATTAAACTATGGGGGCAAAAAATATTAATTTTTTCCTACTGAATTAATCAAAATAAAAATCCATATGTTTGTTATATTAACACCACGAGATATTAAAATCTAGCTTAAACAAAAATAAAACCTCATCTTTGCAGACGAGGTTTTATTTTTAATATAAT
>JAHJLO010000127.1 GCA_018821685.1 Patescibacteria group bacterium | reverse complement strand
TCCGCCACCGGACGCCCGGCCTCAGCCTGCTTTAGCAGCCCGATGATCTGCTCTTCCGTAAACCTGCTCTTCCTCATGTTCGTGGTCTCCTTTGCCGGAGTCACAAACTTATAGCTGGGATACTAAACGGGGGGAAGGTCAAACGGACCAATGCCCCCCTTCATGACCATCGTCATGATCATAACTGGCACCCTTGTTTCACTCATGAACAATCCGAGCTGACGAACTCCCTTTTGGAAATCCTTCACCTCTCTCGACTTGGCCAACGGGAAATTGACCAAAAGCTCAAAGCCGTTCTCACCAAGTTCGAGCCAACACCCTTCTTGGGCAACCCAAGCCCCACTCCCCTTGCCTGCATCACCGCCCCACATAAGCTGATTCATGCTCCCTCTCTGTTTTGGTTATGTGTCACAAATGGCAGGAGGTCACATCACGCTGCTGACCGTCCCAAGCAAGCACAATAACCTTTTCCGAGGCTTAGTCAATGATAAATATATTGTATCATCTATTCCTCGCCGTGTCAAGCGCTCCATGGCATAACATGCTGTATGTATGGCGAATTTAACATTACATGCTTTCTCTGTGCGAACCCTGCTTGTCTAGGAGGCCACAATTTATTTTTGATATATCCAGCTGACTGTGCATCCAAATTGACAGGAAAAGGGTGGCGCAAGCTGACCATCTGTTGATGTCCCTTTACATCTTTCTCATGCCCTAGGAAAAGGAAAGCGGCCCCACCGTGGCCGCAAAGGAAAGAAGGAAACGTGCAGGCTAGAATCCTACACTGCCCTGGGTGTAGGCGTTCCGTCATCAAACAGTGGCTGGCATTGGAACAGCGCATAGCACTGGCCTCTTAAACGATGCTAGAGCCCGTGGGGGCTCTAGTCGATGTTCATGGGGTGCTAGGCGAGGACTGGCACTTCTTGGCGTGGGCTATCTGTTGGCCGAGTGTGCATGACTGTCTGGGTCGGCTGCCACGAACAAGTGGTTGAATGGCGTGTTTTCATCAACACGGGTCCCGTCACGGCTGACGCCATTGCGCCAGATGTGTTGGGCGGATTTGAGCCGCGGCACGTCCACATGCCAGGCTCTCAGGTCAACACTTTCCTTGGTCGACGCTTGCTTGATGAGCTTAGCGTTAAAAGGGTCCTGCGCCTTGTGCCGTATCCTGCATGCCCTCTCACTGTCCCGCGCGTGGTTGATGCTCCTTTGGTCGATCGGTCCCGGCATCCATGACTCTCCCCACCCGCGCGCAAAGTGCTCGAGCACATGATCCGAGATGCTCCGCGGGACCGACGCGACGAAGACGACACCACGTCCTTTAACAAAGGACACGATCTCGTCAGAAGCAGATCGTGCGAACTGGCCATTAGACCACAAGTGGCCGGCCACCCGGAACGGCGCAATCACGGGATCTCCAGCGGGGACAAGCAGGCCGCAGACTTGCTGCATCTGTGCGATGATGTTGCCCTGCGTATCCGCCCAAGCGCCCACTGTCATAAGCTGATCGTCTTCCACTCCCATTGAGTAGTAGGCGAAGCGGCTGCCGTCAGTGCTGTAGTCCACGGCGCAGGGCAGCCTGCGCAATACCCACAGGATCGGGGACGTGAACGGGATCCCTCTAGCGCAAGCGATCATCCCGCGCTGCACGGAGATGACATTGCGCAGAGCAGAGAGATGCGCCCTGCCGGATCTGTCCAGCATGCCGGCAATGCTGAAGCCCTTGCTGGCGTCCAGGACCAATTCCCTTGTCTTGACTGCGCGGCAAGGTCGTCCAGTTCTGTGGCTGAGAGCAGGGAGCTCAATGCCGTGCCTCAAAGTTGCGAGGATGTACATGTTGTATTGTCCTTGTTGAGGTTGATGAGGAGCCAATCCTGCCACACTAAAAAACAGCGGCGCAAGATATAACCAAAAGAAAAGGTTAACTTATCTCATGCGTTGTGTGGATGGTGAACTGGTTTTGAAGCGTCCCGCTAGGGAGGGGACGGGGGAGTAGGTGCCCCCCCGTCACGTGGCACCGCTATTGCGCCTTGGCGGCAGCAGACCCGTGAATGCCCCTGTAGCCAGAGGGAGGGGGCCTCTAGCGGTGGGCTAGTCGTCGTCGAAACTGCTAGACCAGCAATCGTCGTCGCAGGCGCTGAAGGAATCATCGTCGTCGTTGGATAGCCATGAGTTATCAGAGCTGGAGTCAAACATGTCGTGGTAGATGTTGACTGACAGGTAGGCGTAGGTGATGTCGGTGAGCATGCTCGTCAGCATCGGTATGCCGCACATTCCTATGCCAAAGCCATAGGCGCTGCTGCCAGTGTCCCAGTCCCAGTCCTCCTCCTCAATGCATGCACGGTCCTCGGAGATCACAGCCTCTTCGGTCTTCTCTCTGGTGCGCATGTACCAGGCAATTGCCGCAAAAATGATCGCGCTGATGATGAGTTCGGCCATGTTCTTCTCCTGGTTTGTTCCTTTTGACCTGCTGCCAATATAGCAGATATAGGCAAAAGAGCCCAGGAGAAAGTGATCAATTTAAGCATGTTGAATATCTTTCTGGTAGTGTGTGGCTACTTGGGCGGTAGTTTTTAGGGAGGTGCTTGAGATGTCCATGCCATTTGCCCCGGTGGAGTTGGACCGGGTTGGTATATGTGGAGGCACCCCGCAAGGCTTTGGAGGTACCGCATAGGAAGCCACCGGCTTCTCCCTTTTGCACCGCATCCCATCGACATAGCTACCTATCAGCTATCTATGACCGGAGCCCCCCGAAAACATCTCCGACCGTCGCCCGCAGCGAACAGCCAGCGCGAGCAAGCGGCACGCTGCAAGGCGCGGCGTAGCCGCCCCCGTGAGGGGTCGCCTTGCGGCGTGCCGCGCTCGTGCTACCCTGCGGGTAGCGATGGTTTGCGGAAGGAAGCTAGGCGGAAGGAAGCTAGGCGGAAGGAAGCTAGGCGGAAGGAAGCTAGGCGGAAGGAAGCTAGGCGGAAGGAAGCTAGGCGGAAGGAAGCTAGGCGGAAGGAAGCTAG
>JAHJLO010000023.1 GCA_018821685.1 Patescibacteria group bacterium | reverse complement strand
CAAATTTCTTCTGTGATAAATGGCATGAATGGATGTAACACTTTTAATGTATCGCGAAGAATTTTAATCAAAGTCCATTTTCTTGAATTTTTTAAAGTGTCGTCGCTACCTTCTATAATAGATTTACTTTCTTCTAAAATTTCACTAGCAAATCTGTCCCAAACGTAATGATAAATTATTTCTCCAGCTAAGTAGAATCTGTAAGCTTCTATGTTTTTTGTTACTTCTTTAACCGTTTCATCAAGTTCTTCTAAAAGTTTTATATCAGCTTTAACTATTTCAGGTCTGTTTTCAAAATTAATCTCTTCTGTATTAGATAAAACAAATCGTGTGATATTCCAGAGTTTATTTGCAAAATGTTTCTGCCCTTTGATTTTTGCCTCGTCTAGGTTCATATCAGTTCCTGGGGTATTTCCAATAACCAAAGCCATTCTTAGGGCATCGGTTCCATATTTATCTGACATATCCAGAGGGTTCACAACATTCCCCTTTGATTTACTCATTTTCAACCCTTTTCCATCTCGAACCATTCCATGTAGATACACATTTTTGAAAGGAACTTTCCCTGTTCGATAAATTCCGAACATTATCATTTTTGCCACCCAGAAAAAAATAATATCAGCTCCTGTTTCCATTACATCGGTAGGATAAAATTCTTTGAAATCTTCTCCTTCTGGATAACTTAAGGCTGCAAACGGCCATTGACCTGAGGAGAACCAAGTATCAAAAGTATCAGGGTCTTGTCGAACAGCTCCTCCACATTTTGTGCAACGAACAATTTCATTTTCTAAATCAACCATTCCTTCTCCACAGTCTTCACAAATTTTTGCAGGAATAGGAATACCCCAAACGATTTGTCTTGATATGTTCCAATCTTCTATTATATTCATCCAGTGTAAAAATATTTTTTTGTATTTTTCGGTTACAAAATTTACTTCACCAGATTCAACCGCTTCCACAGCTTTTTCAGCAAGAGGTTTCATTTTTACAAACCATTGCTCTTTAATTTGGGGCTCTATTATTCGGTTACATTTGTAACAGGTTTTTACTGTGTGGTTATAGTTTTCATCAATTCTTACTAGTAATCCTTTTGACTCTAGTTTTTTTACCATATCTTCTCGGACGTTGTTGATATTTTTTCCTTCGAATTCTGGACCTGCAATTGGTAATAGCTTTCCATTAAAATCGATTATTTGTTCACAATCTAAATCGTGTCTTTTCCCGATTTCAAAATCAACAGCATCATGCCAAGGAGTGATTGTCATTACACCTGTTCCAAATTCCATATCAACAGCTTCATCTTTTATAATAGTAGCTGTAATTGGCCCATTAATCCATTCCAAATCTATTTTTTGTCCGTGTTTGTATTCTGAATATCTTTCGTCCTTTGGATTCATAACTACATATTTGTCACCAAATTTAGTTTCAGGACGAGTAGTTCCGATTGTAAAAGGTCCGTATTTGAAATAATAAAATTTATCTATTTGTTCTACTGCTGTGGTTTCTAATTCGGAAAGGGAAGTCTGATGTTTAGTGCACCAGTTTACAATTCTTTTTCCACGATAAAGCAAATCATCATCAGAAAGTTTTTTGAAAGTATCATTTACGGTTTTGATTATTTCTGGCTCAAGAGTAAATTTTTCACGAGACCAATCACATGAAGCTCCTAGTTCACGAAGTTGCCCTTCCATAAAAGATTTATTGTGCAAAGTGAAAGACATAATTTCATCATAAAGTTCTTTCGGTTCCATCTTAAACCGAGAACGCCCTTCTTTCTCTAATTTTTTTTCGTAAACAACTTGGGTTTCAAAACCAGCGTGGTCAGCTCCAGGAACCCAAAGAGATTTGAATCCTTGCATTCTTTTGTATCGAACCATCAAATCTTCTAGGGTAACAAAAACAGCATGACCCGCGTGGAGTGAGCCATTGGCGTTGGGAGGTGGCATTATTATGGTAAAAGGATCTTTATGCCTCTCTGGTAAATTATCTGGATTAAAGAACCCACTTTTTTGCCAAACTTCGTATATTTTACCTTCAGTATTTTTTGGGTCGTAGGGTTTTAAAAATTTTTCATTCATTCCTTTAGAATATGGTTTCCATATCTTAATTAATTATTAAAAATTATTGTCTCTCCCGTTTTTGGTCGTTTATTTTTAACGGGATTTATAATAATCATCATAGCATAAATCTAGTTTAAAATTCAAAGCCTTTTAATTATTTTAAGTAAAAGATTTTGAATTTTATGAATAGAGATTCTTTAACTCGAATATTCCCAATATTGTGTTATTATAAATGAGCTTAATGAGTTACTGAATAAAAATATGAAAAAATTAAAAAT
>JAHJLO010000022.1 GCA_018821685.1 Patescibacteria group bacterium | reverse complement strand
TTCAAAAACTTTAAAAACTTTTTTCAAAATATGAACCTCTTCTTCTTCTATGTGTTTTTTCAAAAGACTCCAAACCGTATTTTCATTGGATGTCATAAAAAACAATCCTAAATATTTATTAAAATCATACTTTTGTAATATTTCTCTGATCTCAAAAAGAGAGTCTTTCTCTTCTCTTGTTAGGGGACCAACCTCATTCAACCAAATTTCATTATAATAATCCCGACAAGAAAAGTGCCACTCTGAGAGGTTAGATATAAAAAAAAATTTATTACCTATTCTGTTGTATTTGATATTAAATTGCATATAAAATTAGAACTATTACAGAATAAACGCGACAAAAAAAACACCCTTGCATTATAACTAATTTACGTTTATTTGACAAAACACAATAATTTTATTAACATAACAACTATAAAAAATACGCTTGTTTAACTATAAAAATAAGCGTAAAAACAGTTCTTTACGAATACCTTTTATTTTCTAAGGAGGAAAAAATGGGAAAAAACATCATTACTAAAATTATTGAAGATGTCGAACGAGATGATAATCATGCCGATGAGTACGAGGATTCTCACTCTGATACGCCATCCCACAACAACAGCCCCGGTTACTAATTAAAGAGGGGCCCCTCTAACCACTTAACAGTTTCATCGTTAAGTGGTTTTTTTATTCAAATTTTCCTCTTTTAGTTCCACACGGGTTCGAACGTCGTCTATCAAGCGGGGAAAAAGGTGGCTGACATCTTTTCCACCCCAGGAACTAAATTCTTCGCCAACACAATGGATTTTTTACCGTTTCGAATAATTGTAGCGTGTTTTTGTTGAGATTTAACTAATTTTTCAAAAGCTTTAGAAGCTTTATTCTCCTGTAGAGTCCCTACCACAGTGTTGACCAAAAGAGCTAAGAAAATAACCAGAGAATCAGCATATTCACCCACTACAACAGTAAAAATACCAGCGAGTAATAATATAAAAATAAGTGGGCTTTTAAATTGAGCTATTATTTTTCCAAAAAGACCCAGCCCTTTTTGTTTTTCGAAAGTATTTTCCCCGTATTTTTTTTGTAAATCAATTACAAGAGACTGACTTAAACCTTTTTTAACATCAGTGTTTAATTGTTTACAAACATTATCAATACTGGATGAACTCCAGTTTTTATTTGTTGTTATCATGGGTTCTATTTTAACAGAATAAAAGAGAATTACGAATTGTGAATTTAAGGGTAAATAAAGTTTTGATTTACCAAAGCCGGACTTTCGTAAAACTTTGATAAAAAGCTTTTATAAAGGAACAAGTAGTTCAAACATTATTTTTTAACCTATTTCGTTGGGTGTTTTTTTAATTCCTGACCCCTCGCTTTCATAATTACAGAGGTTCGAACTTCGTCCACTAGGCGGAGCACAAAATAAATTCATATATCCCTCACTTTTTTGAACGCCCCACCCTCTTTAAGGGTGGGGCGTTCAAAAAAAAATACTCCTGACGTTTTTTGAAGTCAAGCTTGATACTTTATACTTATTTTTTAAATTTGATATAATATGACTGTGAATGTAACAAGTCGAACACTCTCAGGGATAGTTTCAATCATCTTAGGTTTGTATACAACAATTAATATAATCTTAGATAAACCCGAGAATGGGTTCTGGTGTTTAATTTCAGGAATACTTCTTGTTATTATAGGAATTTTTATCTTTCTTAATAAAAAATAATTTAAATAATATGTCATTACAACAAAAAATTAGAGAAGAATTAAAAGAAGCCATGAAAGCTCGGGAAACAGTTCGAGTAATGGTTTTAAAAGGATTGGTTTCTGCTTTTACAAATGAATTGGTTGCACAAAAAAGAAAACCCTCTGAAGAATTGGGTGATGGAGATGTATTGAATGTTATCAAAAGAGCTGTTAAGCAAAGAAAAGACTCTATCGAACAATTTAGAAAAGGTGGGCGTGAAGACCTTGCAGAAAACGAGGAGAAAGAATTAGAGGTTTTGTCTACTTATTTACCAGAAACAATGAGTAAGGAAGAAATTAAAACTATCGCTCAAGACAAAAAAGAAGAACTGGGTATCGACGACAAAGCAAAAATGGGAATATTGATAGGCTCTTTAATGAAAGACTTAAAAGATAAAGCTGATGGAGGGGATGTTAAAGAGGTTGTGGAAGGCCTGTTCTAGAATAAAATAAATAAAAGGAGAATTATAAAAACGGGTAACGAAGAGCTACCCGTTTTTGAGAAGTTGGTCATTAAAATAAAATCGTAAAAACTTTTTGACCATCTCTCTTCTTAAACTTACAAATCTTTAGGGTTCCACCCATGGTTAATCCAAAAGAAACTGAATCCTCGCTCTCTATAAGAATTTTCGCATCGGAAAAAGGTTTAGTCCATTCCTCGAACGAACAATCCAATCGACCTGAATGAGCAATGTCGATCCCAAAAATACGATTCCAAGTAGAAGTCCTTTGTGACAAAAACTCGATAACGAGCTTCGCAGAGTAAAAACGGCCTTCTTCTTTGCACGAAGATTCTGTAAGAATGCGGAATATTTTACCTTCCGGACTATAATTACCCCTTCTTACTTTTCGGAGGAAAGCTTTTCTCTGGTTTTTTAATTTTGAATTTGCACCTGCTTTCTTCGATTTTTTAGACATCTATCCCCTCCTCTTGCTTTCGCTAGTTAGTTAGATGTTTTAAACCTCTCTGTTTATAATTGTATATTTGGTTTTAGTGATTGTAAAGGTTTTTTAACTTATCTGAATTTTCGAGCCCGCACGCAAAGTGCATTAGCACTTTTCGGACTCGACTTCAGGTTTCTAAATAAAAATTTCGTCCTAAAGACTCATTATAGAAAAGACAGAGCATTTTTGATCTGTCTTTTCTATTTTGTGTCGAGGGGCGGGCTCGAACCGCCGACCCTTCGCTCTTCAGGCGAATGCTCTACCAACTGAGCTACCTCGACATTTATATATTTGAAATAATTACTACTTTAACGTCTTATGAGAATCTTCACATTCGCGAATGCTCCTCCGCTACGCTCCGGATAAAAACTCCAACGTTTTTATCCAACTGAGCCTCGACATTTTATTTAGTCCTAAAAATATAACATATTTGAGCCAGGCAATCTACCTTAATATAACCTTCTCTATTAGAACAGGATTTTACTCTCCTAGATTACTGGCTTGATCTAAAAAATTAGGCAAAACTTCGTTTACTTTTTTAATATTTTCAAAACCAGAACTGATTACATCAGTAAAATTCCCGTAACCGGCACCAACCCCCTGAATTATCGGCTGTATATAATAATAAGCACCTAAAGTTATTCCTATAACAGCAATCCAATAAATAAGAGTAATAAATCTTTTATATTTAACATCACGCCAAATTTTCTTTAGCATCTTGTTATTTTCTTTAGAAATTTCCAGAGTTTCCTCTATCAATTCTTTCTCTTGAAGATCCATATAAACAAAAGTATAACAAATTTTTTTTTAAAGTAAACAATATCAAATTGAATTTAAGCCCTAATAATGTTATCTTATCTTTATTCAAAGAGAAAGCCTTTTGTTTTTTACATTCGAGACCCTGTAGTTCAATGGACTTTCGTTTTTTTAATTATGTCCCTGTAGTTCAATGGATAGAACAAATCTCTCCTAAGGATTAAATGCAGGTTCGATTCCTACCAGGGACACAATTAAAAAAATGAGAGCAATGCAAACAACCCTCCCCCAAGAGGGGTAGATGCCGGTTCGATTCTTGCCAGGGGCACAAATATAAGTTTACGAGTTATATCAGTAATTATTTTTTAAAGAAATGAATTCCTTAATAAAAAATAAAAGTAACCTCTATGAAATATTATTCCGCATAGGTTTAAAGTGGAAAATATTTTATGGTTTTCTTCGTCTTATTTTAGGTTTTATTTTATTTAACTTTATAGGAACCCCTTTGGCAGATATTTTTTATAAAATAATGAGCCATGAAATAATCGAAGATCCTAATGATCTTTTAATTCAAACTTTTAATCCCCTTCTTCAACATTTTTCATTAAACATAACTTATTTCCTTGCTTTTTATATTATATTTTGGGGGGTTATAGATATTTTTATTTCAATAAATTTATTAAAAGAAAAAATATGGGCATTTCCTATTAGTATCTACTTGATTAGTATTTTTATTTTGTATGAAATATCTAGATTTTTTTATACTCACTCTTTTATATTACTATTTGTAATCATCATAGATATTATTTTAATTTGGATTATTAA
>JAHJLO010000021.1 GCA_018821685.1 Patescibacteria group bacterium | reverse complement strand
TTTTCATTCTCAGCAATTAATTTATTATCCCAATCTTGCCTGTCTTTTTCGAACCAATTATTTACATTTCCAAAATCAATAAAAGAAAAAATTTTTCCAAAATCTTCATTGATTCCTAAATCATCTTTTATAAATTGTTTTTTAAATTCAGTTAAATCCATTTTTAATCTTTGGTTAAATCTACTTCTAATTGATTTACAATTTTAACTCCACTTTCCAAAATTAAATTTCGATTTTTAGAATATCGATCAAATAAATACTTACTATCGTCGTTAACAGAGTATTCAAAATTTATTTGAAAATATTTTTCTTTTTTAATTTTTTCTTCAAACTCTTTTGAATCTACATCTAAATCTTCTGAAAAGTTTTTAAAACAATAAGCTTGGAAATTAGATAGATTTTTTAGTAATTCAATAAATTTTTTATTGTATGAATCTGAGTAAACGACAAAGGTGAAATACACAACATCTTCATAACTTCCTATCTCGCAAGACTCAGTTGTAAATGTGGGAATACTCTCGTTAATTAAATTTCCGTTATTATCATAATTATCAGCGGTTTCTTCAATATCACCGACTATCTCGCCTTTTTCTAAAAACAATTTTCTTAATTCTTTTATTTTTTGCATCTGTTTTTGATATTTTGTGTTTTTTCTCCTAGATTGCTTCGTGCTCCGCACTCGCAAAGACGGCCGGAGTTTATTTCTTCTTAGATTTTTCTTTTTTATTCACAGTGATAGTAGTCTTAATCACAGTATCAGGAATCAGAGAAATTGAATCAATTCCACATTCTACCAAGAATTTTACGAATTCAGGAAAATCACTTGGCGCCTGACCGCAAATTCCAACTTTTGTTTTAGATTTTTTAGCTTTTTTAACCAAATCTTCAACTAACCATTTAACAGCTTTGTTGTTTTCATTAGAAACTCCTTCGACTTCCAGTGTTCCAGAAGCATCCCTGTCGATACCTAAAGCTAATTGAGTTAAGTCATTTGAACCAATTGAAAATCCATCAAAAATCTTTGCAAAATCTTCGGCTAAAATAATATTTGAGGGAATTTCTGCCATCACATAGATTTCCAAACCATTTTTTCCTCTCTTCAAACCGTGCTTCGCCATAATTTCTTGAACTTTTTTACCTTCTTCGACGGTTCGACAGAAAGGCACCATAATTTTCATATTAGTTAGTCCCATATCGTCACGTACTCTTGCAAGAGCTTTACATTCCAATTCAAAAGCAGGTAAAAATAGAGGAGAATAATATCGACTTGCACCTCTCCAACCAATCATTGGGTTTGACTCAATAGGTTCATATTGTCGTCCTCCAATTAAGTTTGCATATTCATTACTCTTAAAATCTGACAACCTAACAATCACAGGTTTTGGATAAAAAGCAGCTGAAATTCTAGCGACACCTTCTGATAATTTATCAACAAAAAATTCTTTTTTATCTTTATACCCAAAAGTGATTTTGTCTATTTCTTTTTTAACATCCCCTTTTTGATCTTTATAATTTATTAAAGCAAGTGGATGGGCTTTAATTGTATTATTAATAATAAACTCTAATCTAGCTAACCCAACTCCATCATTAGGGATAAAAGAACTCGAAAAAGCCAATTCTGGCTCCCCAATATTCAACATTATTTTAGTTTTTGGACGTTTTAAATTACCAACGTTTGTCTTCCTTGTTTCAAACTTAAGAAATCCCTTGTGGACTTTTCCACTCTCTCCGTCAGCACAGTTAACAGTAACATCCATTCCTGATTTTAATTTTTTTGAACCATCTCCGGTTCCAACAATACAAGGAATTCCCAATTCACGAGAAATAATAGCGGCGTGACAAGTCCTTCCTCCTTTATCAGTAATAATGGCCGATGCTATTTTCATAATCGGTTCCCAATCAGGATCAGTCATGCTCGTAACAAGAACTTCTCCTTTTTTAAACTTAACGATATCCTTAACACTCATTATACGATTAACTTTTCCGGAACCAATTTTTTGTCCGACAGATTGACCCTCAACTATAACTTCACCTTTTGACGAATTCGGTTTTTCTAATAAAACAAATTCTTCAATAAAATTAGGATCTCTCTGACTTTGAACTGTTTCTGGTCGAGCTTGAACGATATAAAGCTTGTTGTCTTGTCCATCTAAAGCCCATTCCATATCCATTGGTCTTTTATAGTGTTCGTGAATAACAACAGCCCATTCAGCTAGTTCTTTTACCTGCTTATCACTTATAGAGGGTTTTAATTTCTTATTTTCAGGAACTTTTATATCCTTAACTGGTTTTTTAGGATCATTATTATAAATCATCATTATATCCTTATTAGCTATTGTTTTATGGATAATAGCTTTTGTAGGCTTGAAATAATAAAACTCATCAGGGGTAACTTTTCCTTGAACAATATTCTCACCTAAACCGTAAATTGAATTTATAAGTACAACATTTTCAAAACCAGATTCTGTATCAATAGAAAACATAACACCAGAACTGGCTAAATCAGAACGAACCATTTTTTGAACACCCACGGAAAGTGCAATATCAAAATGGTCAAATCCTTTATCTACTCGGTAAGAAATAGCTCTGTTTGTAAATAATGAAGCAATACATTTTTTAACAGCGATTAACAATTCCTTGTCGCCTTTAATATTCAAAAAAGTTTCTTGTTGCCCCGCGAAAGAAGCATCAGGTAAGTCTTCCGCAGTAGCCGAAGAACGTACAGCCACATCAACATTTTTTACCTTATACTGTTTAGATAATTCAGAGTAGGCTTTAGTAATTTCCTTTTCTAAATGTTCAGGAAATTTTGCTTCTAAAATTACTTTCCTAACTTTAGGTCCTCTTTCCATTAAATTTTTTATATCATGGGTGTTCAAATCTTTAAGAATTTCACGGATTTTTTCTTTTGCCCCACTTCCCTCCAAAAATTCATT
>JAHJLO010000020.1 GCA_018821685.1 Patescibacteria group bacterium | reverse complement strand
TGCAAAATGATAAAAAATATAATTATATTTATTCTTATTGTTCTTCTTTTTTGGACCATAGCTCTTAAAAAAGATCCTGTGGATACAGAAATAATAGGAATAGGAGGAGAATCCTCGGAAATTATGGAAGGAACAACTGAAATAATTAATGGAACTGTTGAGCAAACAGAAAATATTGTCAGTGAAATAGTGAAGCAGGCTAAAACTTACTGTAGCGAAGCAAGTACAGTTTACGTTACGGAAGAAACCATCAAAGTAGTAAGTAGTATTCCAGGAGCTGGTTCAGCTTATTACTCTCTTGGAGAAAATACCCCTTTTAATTGCCCAGTGGTGGCTCCGAGTTCAATGACAGAAGAATGTAAAGCAATGATGGCTGAAACAAATTGGACTGAGGTCTGTGAAGAATAAATTTTTTTCTTAATTAAAACAAAAAAACACAGTATTCTAAATACTGTGTTTTTTTGTTTTATTAAAATCTAATTGGTATTTCTAAAGCATCGTCGTTTTCCGGTAAACCGCTCGGGTTATCTTTTCGTAAAATCAACGAACCTTTTTCTGAAAAATCTCCGAGGTTTTCTGGATTTTCAAAAACTAAAGTGCCTTCAAATGGAACAAATTCTTCTGTCATCCAGTCGTCTTTTGCCGTGAAAAAACCTTCGGCAATAATTTTTCCATCCCAATCTGTTAAAATAACAGGGAAATCACCTTCAAAAAACCAAGTTCCCCTAGCCTCCCCTTTTAGCGTAAGAGGGCTTTCAATTTTTTGATTCGGTCGAGGGTTATCTAAACGAATTAAATTATCTTTTTCCAACTGATTTCCTATATTTTCTGTAAAAGATTGGTCAGTGTTTGAGTCTCGACATTGTCTAGGATAACTTTCCATTACCGGATTACCAGCTTTTACACAATCATCAAAGCTAGCAACGACACCATCACATAAGTCTATTGGAGCTGGTTGGCTTGGATTTCCATGTTTAACAGGAAAGCCGTCTTCACAAATCCACCCATCCTCATTACCTCGTAAAAAAACTAAAGTAATTATAACTACTAATATAAATAAAATTATGTAAACTTTTTTTGTATTCATGATTTTATTATAACAAAAAATAAAAAGGGTGGGTATTTGAAAAAAAATAAATTAAATTTTAAGAAATCTTTTTCATCATAATCCTTCTAAAGGGAATAATCATTATTGCCCAAGGAATAATAGAAAGGACGATTGGTAAAATTATATTTGGATCATTGAAGAATTTGTTTGCAATTTCAATGGCCAGAGTAAAATTCATGTAGGTAACGCAAACAGAAATAGTTATTTTATCTCTTTTATCCCTCCAAGGAATCATAAAGTACCCAATAAAATGAAGTGCAATAAAAAATAAAAATAGCAGTACTATATAAAGATAATTAAAACCTTCGATGAGAATTTCCGATTGTTTTGCAACGATTATCATTATTAAAATACCGAGAAGAATTGTGGAGAGACTTTTAAACAAAGGAGAAACTTTATTTATTTTTTCTTGCCAAAATCTCTTAAAAAACTGAGCGAGGAAAAAAGGAATATAAATAACAGTCGCCAATAGAGTAAACATTCCCAAAACATCAACTTCGACAGAGGCTCCAGCCAAAAGCTTTACGACAAAAGGAACCGTCAAAGGAGCGAGAAGAGATGTCGTGACAGTTAGAACCAAAGCAAGGCTTTGTCTTCCTCCAGAAATTTCAGTCAGTAAAGGGGTTGTCATACCGATAGGCATCGCAGCTAAAATCAAGAATGCGATAGCCAATGATGGGAAAAATAAACCAAATAGATAGTAAATGATGATAGGCAGAATAAAAAGCATAAAAATATTTATAATAACCAAAGTTAATTTATCATCTAACTGCCTTAATACCTTTTTTAAATCAATTTTCAAAGCGCTCAAAAAGAAAACCGTCGCCAAAATAAATGTTGTATAGGGAGAAGCCCACAAAACACTATCCGGATGTAAAAGACCAACAAAAAAAGCTACGGCAATAATGAGGTAGTGGCTTTCGGTTATATTCTGGATAAAATTTAAAATTTTCATGGTTAGATTATATCATCTTTATTTTTGATATTTTTAAAAATTATTTTTGGCAATTGGGGCAGAAGAAAATGCTCCTTTGTCCGAGTTTTTCTCGGATTACTTTTCCTTTGCATTTTTTACAATCCTTCCCTTCTCGCCCGTAGACGTTTAGTACTTTTTGGAAGCTTCCTGATTTTCCTTCTGTATCACGATAATCTGAATCAGTGGTGCCTCTCATTTTTACAGCTTTTTTAAGTATGGATTTTATTGCTTTAAAAATTTTCTCGATTTCTTTTTCGCTTAATGTCGCTGTTTTTCTTTTTGGATTTACTCCTGCTAAAAAGAGGATTTCACTTCGATAAATGTTTCCGATTCCTGCAATTAGATGTTGATCTAGGAGTAATGTTCCAATAACAGATTTTTGTTTTTTATCTAAAATTTCTTTAAATTTTTTTGAAGTAAAAGCTGGACTTAGTGCGTCAATCCCAAGATTTTGAATTTCTTTTGTATTTTCAACTTCTTCGGTATTAACCACACTCAACCAACCGAACTTTCTTAAATCAGAAAATTCTAGGGTTGAACCACTTTTAAAAGTGAAAATGTGGTGAATGTATTGATTTACTTTTTCTTCAAATTCTTTTCCCAGTTGCCGAACCTCTACAGATTTAAACAACAAGTGCCCAGACATTTTAAGATGGATCATAATGGTTTTTTTATTATCCAAATCTATTATGATTTGCTTCCCTATTCTTCTCGCTCCAATTATTTTCGCACCCCTAAAACATTCCACTTTTTTACAGTGCGAAATGTTCGGGCGAACATCTTTGCTTTGCAAAGACGTTTTAGCCATAATTTCTTTTTTAAATCTAGAGAAAGATGGTCTAACAGACTTTTTCCACTCACTCCAAAAATCCACGATAATCTCGCCGACAACTTTTTTATTTAAATCATTTACGATTGTTTGTACTTCGGGTAATTCAGGCATAGACGCTTTGCGGAATACTCCGCTTAGTTAACAAGTTAAAAAGTTTGTAAGTTAAGAATTTCTTTTTTAGCTTTTTTGAGAATCTTATTGATAAATTCGCTCTTACCATAGGAGTATTCATCCTTTCCTGATGGATATTTTTTTATTAAATCAATTTTTAAATCTTCGTATTCTTTTGCTATTTTTGGGTGATTAATTAAATAATCACGAAACATTATTTGTCTTTTTAAATAAGGGGTCTTTGGATTGGCAATAGAAAGATGATATCGGGTAGCGTTTTCTTTCGTTAAAAAATATCTCTCAGAAGATGAGCGTTCTTTAGAATACTTATAACCAATTTTTTCCAGCTCATCAAAAAAATAACTTATGGTTTCAAATGATTTTACCAAAATAACTATATCAATAATTGGTTTTGATAAAATCCCGGGTATAGCTGTGCTACCAATATGATAAGTATCAACAACTTCATCTTTTAAAATATCTTTTAAAAGTTCTGTTTCTTTTTCAAACAATCCTTTCCATTCTAAATTATGAGGTTTTAAATTTTTCATTTTTATTTATTTAATTGATTCAAAATTGGATGTGTAACGAGGAGGTGAGGAAAAATTTTTTGAGCCTTACTTTCTGTAAGGTGAAAATAATTTTTCCGAAACCGACGAAGTTAGACGCCAATTTTGGATTAATTTATATTATTTAATCACAACTGTCCAAATATCGAGTATACGAGCCAAGGACTCAACTTCCCCAAGAGATGCGTAGGTTGGAATACCAAGGAGACAATCATCCTTTAAGAGAATGGCTGCCCCACCGGAATTTCCCTGCTCAACTTTTGCTGAAGTGATAAAATAGCTTCCGTCAAAACCTGAAATAATACCGTCCGTTGCTGTAACACTAATTGTAGAGCCAATTCCTGGATAACCCAGAACGACGATTTCATCTCCTAAATTAGGTTTTTGTTCACAAAAATTAATATAATTTGAAGCGACAGTACTTATATTTTCATCAGGATTTTTTATCACAAGGGTTCCCCAATCATAATCAGAAACAGAAACCTCGATGTCATCAACCGAAACAAAAAAAGAATTTTTACTACCAGATAATCTAACAACACAAGAATTTAAATCATAGAGGTTAGAATCCTCTAACAAAACATGTCGATTAGTTAAAACTTTTATAGGTTCACTACCAAATTTAAAAACAACTCCAGAACCGTTTGAACTATAATGCAAATATGAATTTTTCATCACGAAATCACATTCGATATAAGCAACTCGAGATTCCCAATTTTTTATAATAGAAGATAAATCTTGAGTAGAAGTCGTCTCTGAAAGTCTCGTCTCTAAACTAGAAATCTTTTGTTGATCAATTTGGCTCTGAGTTTCTCTTTTTGAATCTATGGTTTTTCTCAACAACTCTTCTTGTTCAAGTTTTTTTGTTATATCTTCAACCTTCCCTTCACTCTCAAAACGCAAAAAATCTATGTCTTCTTTTAATGAAGATATTTCTTCTTTTTGCAAAGCTAAGGTTGTTTTTATTTCTTCGTTTTGAAAAGCTACAGACTGATGACTAGAATAAGTGAAAAACAAACCTAACCCGGAAAGGAGTAAGGCGAGAAGGGTAAGTCCCCTAAAAGAGATGAGATGTTCTTCTTCATATTGCATGGATATATTATAACAGAATAAAATATAAACAAGAAAACCCCAGTTTCACTGATTAGCGAAACTGGGGTTTTGGGGGCTGTTTAACCTTCGGGTATATCTCCGAGAATTTGGATTGTGGTATCTTTTGTGATGAAGATCCTGCCGAGAGTATCTGAACCGTAAGCCAACTCCACCAAAATTCCACCAAAATGTCCTTTTTCTTTTTCTAAATCAAAAGAATCGGGTTTTTCAACCCAATACACGAAAAAATCATCAGGGTCAGCGTTAGCCTTAGCTATACCGCCGACAACTTTCACTCTTTTTTGTTTAAAAGTAATTTGGGCAAGAGATTCCTGAGCTTCAAAATAACTTCTTTCAAGTTCTTTAAAGAACATAGATTTTATTGTCTCAAAATTTTCCAAAAAATCTTGTCTTTCTTTTGAAGATACAGGTACTAAAAGCATCGTTGCAAAAGTTTTTTCAAATTCAGCTTTTTTTGCTAACATTTGGTTTTGCAGTACAACATGCCCATGATAGAAACCTTCGTCATCCACAATCTGGGTTGTTAAAAGTTCAAATAAGCTCATTCCCTCTCCTTTTTATATTTGAGATTATCGTTCTTTAGCAAATTTCCTGCATACTTTTTAACATTTTGAGAGAACTAAAGCAAGAAAAGTCGGAAAACGAAAATAAGAAAAAGCACCGCCTAGGCGGTGCTTTTTCTTATTTTCGTTTTCCGACTTTCCTTCTTCTAACAATATGTAAGTTTGAATATTTCTTAGGTGTTCTTGTTTTCTGTCCTTTTCCAGAAGGCTTACCCCACTTGGTTTTAGCTCTTCTCATTCCTCGTCCTGATTTACCTTCTCCACCTCCATATGGGTGATCAACTGGGTTCATGGCAGAACCTCGAACTGTTGGTCTTCTACCCATCCATCGAGAACGTCCCGCTTTACCAATTACAACTAATTTATGTTCATCGTTGGAAACTTCTCCAACTGATGCCCAAGCTGTATCTAAGACCTTTCTAACTTCTGAAGAAGGCATCTTAATATGAGCGTAACCAGCATCATGAGCGATAACTTCAGCGTAGTTTCCTGCAGATCTAGCAATTTTAGCTCCACTCTGTGGTTTTAATTCAATATTATAAACAAATGAACCAACAGGGATATTTTTTAATATAGTTCTGTTACCAGTTTTCAATTCAGCAGTTTCTGAGACAACCATTTCATCTCCTACTTTTAATGATTTAGGAGCAAGAACATATCTTCTTTCTCCGTCCTTGTAACAAACCAAGGCAATAAAACCAGAACGATATGGATCATATTCAATAGTTTCTATCTTAGCAGGAATATCAATTTTATCGTATTTAAAGTCCACTAAACGAAATCTTCTTTTGTGCCCACCTCCTTTGTGTCGAGTTGTAATTCTACCAAAAGAGTTTCGTCCGACACCTCTTTTTCCTCCTTTAGTCAAAGATTTAAAAGGACTTGAAGCTGTCAAAAAATCTCGGTAATTAATACCGGTCATGTGTCTTCTTGAAGGTGTTGTTGGTTTATTTGTTTTCATGTTTTTCTTGAGCTAACATCTTGGATGTTTGCCTGCAATAATTATCAGCTATTGCGAACTTTAATTTATTTTCTAATTTGTCTCTTGTTTAGATTAATTTTATATAATTTCTATCTTGTCCCCCTCTTTCAAGTAAACAACAGCTTTCTTTCCTCCTGTTTTAACCCCCTTTCTTCCTCTTGAAACAACGTTTTTTGAAGGAATTTTTGTAATATTTACTCTTAGAGCGTCTACTTTGTAAATACTCTTTATAGCTTCTTTAACTAAAACCTTATTTGCCCGAGGAGAAACCTCAAAAACATAGACATTCTTCTCAGCTAAATCAGAAGCTTTTTCTGTGATTCTAGGTCTCAAAAGAATACCTTCTACTTTACCTATATTATTTTTTATATCTGAAACTGCCATATTATTTTGTAGAAAGTTTAGCTGATAAAAATTCAATACTTTGATCTGGACTTGAAATAATTAAATATTTTGAATTCAAGATATTTAATATATTTAAGTTTCTAACTTCTCCTATTTTTATATTTGCAAAGTTTCTAAAAGATTTAATAACATTCTCATCTTGATTTCCCAAAGCAAGGAAAGCTGAGTTTTTCTTTTTTGTAACCATTCCTTCAAAACCTTTTACCTTTCCAAGTGCTGTAAAGATATCTTTGGCCTCTTTTGTTTTAGGTTCTTTAATATCAAAATTATCAACAAAAATAACTTCACCGTCTTTTAATTTTTGTGATAGTACTGTGTAAAGAGCTTTGGCG
>JAHJLO010000019.1 GCA_018821685.1 Patescibacteria group bacterium | reverse complement strand
CTTCGGGACTTTAAAGCCAACACTTTTTGCTAAACTTAACTGAGTAAATACATAAGAGCTCGAACGGATCTTATTTAAACTATTCATCCATTTTGAACTAGGGACAAAACACTCCAACCAGTTCAAAAAATTTAAACAAGAAGAACGAACTAAAGATCTATCTAAAGAGTCAGATCCGATCGTGTCAGAAAAAATAATTCGAGGGTGATGGACAAAAATTCCAGAAACATCCTCAGGACAAATATTTTTCCCTGAAATAGAAATGCTATTAGTCCCTCCATGCGAAAAAAAACAATTATAGATAGGAAGGCAGTCCGAATTTACACGAAGAAAATCTAACCCTCGATTTTCAAGTTTATTTTGGATAAGATTAGTGTGAAAATTGTCAGAAGTAGATAAAATTAAAATCACAGTACCCCCCTTTTTACTTAATCAAAAGGATGGAAAGATACCTTTCCATCCTTTATTAAGACTACTCAGAGTCTTCGTTTGCAGAATACTCAGTTGTTGGACTTGCCTCACCTAACTTGATGGCATCAACCTCGACAGCTGGTTTCCAAGTTAAACCTTCAGATAAACCTAATTTATCTTCAGGGATATCCTCAAGAAATGAACGAAGTAGCGAGACATTTTTCACATAAATCACCTCCTTTCAAAAGTTGAATTTACAAAGGACTACTTTATAAAAAAACTGTAGCATTTATGTAATTAAATATCAACTTGAACACAAAATTTTTACAAAAACTACCTTCTGTATTTTTAAATATTTCAAGCTCACGTTATCTCAAAATCAAAAGTTTGAACTCTAGGTCATCGATTTTTATTTCTTCGACAGTTGGGGCTTCTTCAAATCGAATTTCTTTAATACCCGCTGTTTTTTTCAAATCATCTGAGAATTTTTCTATTAACTCTTTTCCCTCTTTGTCTGTCTCAATAATTAAATCAACAATATTACTTGGAGTAAGTTGTTTTTCTTTTCTTAATTTTTGAACGTTTCTCAACAATTCCCTATAATTTCCTTCCGCTTTTAATTCAGAAGTTAACTCAATATCTAACTCAACTTTTTCTTCGTCTCCTTTTTCGAAAACAACATCCTTAACATTCACTTCATCTTTTATAATATCGATTAACTGCACCTTCATTTCAGTGGATTGAGAATTATAGAAAGTAAACTTATTTAAAGGTTGTCTAACTTTTATTCCCTCTTTAGCTCTCGCCTCTAAAGCAAGCGAAACAATATTCCTAACTTTCTGCATCTGCACTAAAATTTCTTCATCAACCTCCTTAACTTCAGGCCATTTTTGCAAATGAACTGAATCATTTTCAAATTCTTCGTTTGGAGTTGTATCAACCTGAACTTTTTGCCAAACCTGCTCAGCCAAGAACGGCATAAACGGTGCCATTACTTTTGATAATTCTTCCAAAACAAATCCGGTTGTCTCCAAAGCAAAATCTTTATCTCTTTGATCGTCGCCCTTGAATCTATCCCGAGACCTTCGAACATACCAAGTAGATAAATCATCTACAAATTCCATTATGGGCCTTGAGGCCCTATCTAATTCATAGTTATTCAAACCTTTTGTAGCCTCACTAACTAACTGATTTAATCGAGCAAGAATCCATTTATCCAAAACGTTTTCGGAATCCTGCGGATTAACTTTTTCTTTTACGTTATCTTTATATAGCTCATAGAAAGAATAAATATTATTTGTTTTTAGAATAATTTTCTTTAGAACCTCATCAACTCCTTTTTCAGAAAAAGAGAAATCTTCAGCTTTCACGGAAGGAGAACTCATTAAATAATACCGCATAGCGTCTGCTCCATATTTATTTAAAACATGGTTAACATCTGGATAATTTTTTAAGCTCTTAGACATCTTTTGTCCGTCTTCGGCAAGAATAGTTCCGTTTACGACAACATTTTTAAAAGCAGTTTGGTCGAACAAAGCCGTTGAAAGAACAAGCGACGTGTAAAACCAGCCTCTTGTCTGATCAACTCCCTCAGCGATTAAATCAGCAGGGAAACCAATTCCTTTTTCTGGATTAAATTTATCTAAATTATTAAAAGGATAATGATTAGACGCATAGGGCATCGAACCTGATTCAAACCAACAATCGAAAACTTCTTCAATCCTTTTCATTTCCCCGTTACAATTACCACAAGCAAATTTAATTTCATCAATATAAGGCATATGAACATCTGATTCATAATTGGCGTTATGAGATATGGGGGCAAAATTTAAATTTTTAACATCAGCATTATCAAAAAGATTTTCTTCTTTCCTTAGTTCATCAGACCCTCTAGCATCAAGTCCTTTCGCGACAGAAAGAAGAAGCCAAGCCGGATATTCGTGAGTAACAATTAAAATATTTTTATCAGAATATTTTTTATCGATTTCATAAAGAAACTCTCCAACCCGATTTTTTAATTCAGTTAGGTTTTCTCCATTGATCGGATTCTTAAAAAATTTCTCTTCTTGATCTGTAAAATAATCACTATATTCTTCATTTTTCCGTCCCTCAAAATCTCCAAGTCTAACCTCCTCAATTCTTTCCTCAAAAATAATTTCAGATTTATCGATACCTAAACCACCAGCGACTAATTCCGCAGTTTCTTTTGTACGCACAAAAGGAGATGAAATAATTAAATCAATTTTCTTTTCTTTTAGACCAGAAATAGCACCTTCCACCTGTCCTTTTCCTTTCTCAGTAAGATGGTGGGGGTTTTCAGATTTTGAACTAACAACATTAAGTATATTATTATCAGCCTCTCCGTGTCTCATCACAAAGATGTTATTTGTACTTCTTGTTTTCTTTTGTAAATCTTCGATAGAACCAAGTACTTCGACATTTTCACATTCATTACATTTCCAAACAGGCAAAGGAGCACCCCAAAAACGACTTCTTGAAATAGCCCAATCTCTCGAACCTTCTAGCCATTTTCCGAAACGACCTTCTTTAATATTTTCAGGAACCCATTTAATTCCTTTGTTTACTTCAACCAACCTGTCTTTAATACCAGTTACCTTTAAAAACCAGGATGACGTCGAGTAATTCAAAAGAGGAGTTTTACATCTCCAACAATGAGGATAGGAGTGTTCTATTTTTTCTTTTGAAAACAAAACTTCTTTTTTAGCCAGTAATTTTATTATTTCGATATCAGTGGCCATGTGGTCATCCTTAGGTTTTACATATAAACCAGCTAGTCCATCACCAACCTCTGCTTTAAATTTTCCATCCATCGAAACATGTTGAATAAAGGGCAAATTTTCTTTTTGTCCTAATTCCATATCATCCGAGCCAAAAGCGGGTGCGATATGAACAATTCCGGTTCCGTCTTCTGTCGTAACAAAATCAGCTCCGTAAATTTTCCAGCCGTTTTTTTTATTATCTAAACCTTCATCTTTTGAATAGTAATCAAAAATTGGATTATAGGATTTTCCTATTAATTCTGAGCCTTTAAATTCTTCAATTATTTTGTATTCAGAATCTTTAAAAACTTTTTCCAATTTTTCTTTGGCCAAAATAAATTTTACTACCCCTTCGCACCCTTCATCTTGCTTTTCAATTTTTACATAATCAATGTCTTTCCCAACTGCCAAAGCAACATTCCCTGGAAGTGTCCAAGGTGTAGTCGTCCAAGCCAAAACAAAAGTTCCTGGTTCATCCCCCAACGCAAATTCTGCCGTCACAGACAAGTCTTTTATATCTTTGTAACCTTGATTAACTTCAAAATTTGAAAGGGTGGTTTCACATCGAGGACAAAGATGCATGGCTTTATGTCCTTCGTAAATCAAACCTTTATCGTAAATATTTTTGAAAATCCACCAAATAGATTCTGAATAGGAAGTATCCATCGTTTTATAACTAAAATCCATATCTACCCATCTTCCTGTCCTAGGAATAATTTCTTTCCAATCGACATCATAACGAAGCACGGATTCTTTAGCGGCTTGATTAAATTTTTCAATTCCTAAATCGTGAATGTCTTGTTTTGTTTTTAGTCCAAGTTCTCCTTCAATAAGATTCTCAACAGGCAAACCATGACAATCCCAACCCCAACGACGGCTAACCTTTTTTCCAAGCATTGTTTGATATCTAGGCAGAACATCTTTGATAGTTCCCGCTAAAATATGCCCATAGTGAGGTAAACCAGTTGCAAAAGGAGGCCCATCATAAAAAACAAATTCTCCTTCGGAAGATTCTTTTTTCTGCGAGCGATCAAAAATGTCATTCTCTTTCCAAAATTCCAAAATTTTCTCTTCCTGAAGAGATACCTCTGACTTATTCACTTGCTCTTTGTTTTCTTCTGACATGTTTTTAATATTTTAGCCTAATTTATATAGATTTAATACTACATTAAAGGACTTTTTTGAGCAAATAAAAACGCCCTCGTAATGACGGGCGTTGGGAGATTTTGGCTGGAACGAAAGGATTCGAACCTTCATGGGCGGAGTCAGAGTCCGCTGTCCTGCCGTTAGACGACGTTCCAGCAAAAAATGGCGGAGGGTCAGGGTATGGAGCCTGCAAACCTAAACTATAGTTTGGATCTTAATAGCCTCGAGCATATTGCCTCGAAATCTCCCCCTCCATAAAAAAGAACTCAAATTTATATTTATATGATACTCATATTAAAGAGAAAGTAAAGAAAAAATGAACGCCCCACCCTCTTTAAGGGTGGGGCGTTCATTTTTTCTTTACTTTTTTATTCT
>JAHJLO010000018.1 GCA_018821685.1 Patescibacteria group bacterium | reverse complement strand
TTAAGGAACGAAGTGACTATAAAAATGGAAGTACTCTTGTGGTGAGTTATAAAATAAGAAGTACACTTGTGGTGAAACGAGGAAAACACCCGAGTCGTGTCGAGTCCTCGTGGACCCGCCGACAAAAAGAAGGTTGTTGCCAAAGCAACAACCTTCTTTTTATCTTAATTCAAAAGTAAATAGATCGATTCTATTTACTTTATTATTTTTCTGTTGTAGACTTTATTTTAGAAAGTTTACTAAAATAGAAGTACCTAACAAAAAGGAGGTTTCGAATGCCTAAAGAGTTTATTCCTCTTGACCAAATTGAAGAAATGACAACAGAAGAAAGAAGTTTTTTATCTGAACAATGTTTTATTAAATTAGGGTACCATGACCCTAAAAATAAAATATTTGTCGTGATGAGGGAGGAAAATGGATGAGGTAGCGGAATATTCCGCGGTCGCGGTACTATAGGATCTTTTTGGAAAAAAGATCCTTAAATAAAAAAACACTGGGGTTTAATATATACCCCAGTGTTTTTCTTTTTTTATCCAATCTTCTCAATCTTAACCTTATTATAAGGCTGTCGATGTCCAATCTTCTTTGAATAGTTACTCTTTGATTTAAATTTAATGATATGGATTTTTTTATCTTTTCCATCTTCGACAAAAGTTGATTCAACTTTTGCTTTGGCAATATAAGGAGTTCCAACCACAGTATCTTTACCATCATCAATAAGTAACACTTTATCAAAAGTAATTTTATCCCCCTCTTTATGTTCTTCAGAAAGCTTTTCAATTTTAATAACGTCTCCTTCTGAGACCTTATACTGCTTTCCTCCTGTTTCTATTACTGCAAATTTCATAATTTTTAGTGATCTATTGATATAATTACTATATACTACACGATTTTATAAATAATTCAAGTATTTTTTAAAGAGGCCACTTAGTATTAAAAAATTACTAAGCGGCCTCTTCTACTCTTTTACCGGAAAATTCCTTCTCCAGCACGGGCAAGGGGAACCCTCTTTCTTACTGAGATCGTTCCACTTGTTTTTATGCCATCCTTAGTCTTTCGGATGACCACTATCTTTACAGGGACAAAAACCATTTTCTTTTTGTTATCTTTAGTCATCTTATTCCCCTCTTTTTAAAATTATCTAAACTATCTTCTGGTGCTAATTATATATTGTTAATACTGAACTGTCAATAGTTACAACAAAAGATTTTGTAATTTCAAAAAGAAAAAGTCGCTGGGGTTTTTTATACCCCAACGACTTTCTTTTAGTTTTTTATTCAACGTCTTCAACATCTTGAGAGACGTTCCACGCCCTAAACGGATGTTTTGGGCAAGCCCTAACCAACAAAATTATAGAACTTCCGTTACTCCCTACGTAATGGTCTTTCATAGCTTCTTCACATTGAGGACATTTTTTTGGAACATCCATTAAATCAATATTGACTAATTCAACCATCTGTCTATAAAACTTAAAGGGACGAATTTCATATAAAGACACATTGAGTTTCCTTTCCATTTGAATACCTCCCCCGCTTGAATTAGTAGTTAACCTCTAATTTCAATAGTAATACAAAATTAATTGATGTCAAGTCATATTTTCGAGTATTAAAATATTTAAAAAATAAACAGCTTTTATATTGATTAAGAGCTGTTTATTTTTTAATTTTAATTTTAAAATAATTTACAGTTCACAAAGCCCAGAAACACAAGCCAATTCTTTCGAACCTTCGGTCTCATCGTCCTTCTCATAGGTAACTATCTTAGAAAAATCAATTTCACCAAATTTCTCAACCATTTCATCGTAAGTTTTTTTATCAATTTCCTCATAGGGAGCTAGCTTGTAAACATGGTTGGACCTAGGTAAGAAAGATAGTCCTCCAACAATCTCCCAGTTTTTGTAAACCCAATTCCCTACTTCAATCCATTCATCTTCTCCCACAGAAATAGTCACCGAAGGGTTATGCTCAGTATAATTGATTTTAACCTCTTTCCAATGTTCTAATTGTTCTAAGGAAGTCAAATCATTTTTATAAATTGATTTCGCAGGTGATTTTACAGGGAATTCAAGTACGTAGGTGTTGGCACTATCTTTTGACTGACCGACTTCAGGATGATAAGGGACACCTTGATCCTTCATCATCTTAAACAAACTGTCTGTAGATGAAATTCTTATTCTCCTGATGTAATACTCTGCATGTCTTGGGTGCATACCAGAAGATGAATCAACGAGCTGAGATACTGTTCCTGAAGGTTTAACACAGGTTGTACAAGTAGACTCCTTTACTCCAAACTTTTTAGAGTACTCTTGATTGGTTTTAATTATTTCACTTCTCAATTTATTTAATAAAATTGGATTATCCCTCACAACCTTGCAATCCCACTGTCCTGTTATTGAAACCCCTAATAGTCTTTCTTCCTCACAGTGTTTTTTCCAATCATCGGACAAGTAATTAAAACTAGTTAGGGTGGATTGATAGGTTCCCAAAATAGCAGCTATTTTAGCTTTTTCTAATAACGTCTTTTCAGTATCATCAGCTCTCGCAACAATTTCTGATAAATTACAAAATTGTTTTGATTTCAATATAATTTCTCCACAAGGATTCACTCCAGAAGTGTCGACGTCTTTTTCGAAAACCTTCCACCTTCTTTCTGGCATTTGATCCTTAAGAGAACCTCTATTGAAAATTCCTCTTTCTCCAGAGCCACTCTTCATCAAAGAAATCCATTCATCCATAAACTCTATATTATTAGGCTTTTCATTATATATAGCAGAGTTATTTGCCATCATTCTTTGAGGTTCAGTAACATAAAACTGCCCTGATTTAGCTTCTCTCATTTCCCTATCATCTAGATCAGAAAGTGAGATTAAAGCCGTCCTTCTAACACCTCCAGAAACAACAATTTCTCCTATTTTACAAACAATGTCATGAACATCAATATTTGTAAGTCTTTTTCCTTGTTTCTCAAGAACTTTTTGGTGGGCGAATCTCATTAATTCTTTCAAGGGTTCAGGACCTGAGCTCTTACCCCCCATTGTTTTTAACTTAGCCCCTTCCTTTCGAACCTTTGAGTAATCAAAAACAACATCCTCGCCATCAAACCAAGCTCTCATAGCAAAAACAAAGGCGTCCGCCCAACCCTCCTTGCTATCAGGTATTACATGAGTTTTTCTTATTTTACCTGTTTGTTTTTTAATTATGGGTAATTGTTGAACAGTGTGACTTTCTACACTAAACCCGACACCAGCTCCACACATAGATAAATACATGATTTCTCCAAAATCTTGTAACTTAGAGGGTTCAATAAAAGAACAGTTATACGCACAAGCATTACACCTTTCTGCTGCTTTACCAGCACTCCACAACAACCTCATTGAAGGCATCGACTTCTGTTCTAGAATAAATTGTCTAATTTTTTGGTATTCGCTATCCTTTAATTTTTTGCCAATATTTTTTTTCATGAAATCTAGATATCGGTCAACCGTCTCAATCCAAGTTTCTCTCCTCCCCTCCTTATCTATCCATTTAGAATAGGAGCGATAATATACAAATTCCGCCAATGGGTTTCTAAAATACTTTCCACCTTCTTCTGTAAGTTTTTTAACTTTCTCAGGAACTCTCACGCCGTCTTCTCTCAACTTAGTTCTTTCTTTTCTATAAAGAATATAGGCCTTAGCAGTTCTAACATAGTCATTTAAGATAAGTTCGGTTTCAACCGCGTCCTGAATTCCCTCAATTGTAGGGATAAATGTCTCATGCCTCTTTGCTATCTTAACTAATTCTGCGAAAACTCTCCTTGCTATAAACTGAGCATCTTTTTCTGAGCCATCCCCTACCGCAAGCATTGCTTTATAAACAGCTCGGGAAATTTTATCCACGTTAAAAGGAACAATGGAACCATCCCTTTTTTTCACTTTTTTAACAAAATCAGCACTTTTTTTGCCTTTTTTAGTATCTTTTACCATTTTTTTAGCCTAAATTATTAATAATTTTGAATTTTTTATAAAATCAATATACTACAATTTTACTCCTTTTCTTCTCAAAATTGCTGTGGATAGTACTTTAGAAAATAGATAAAATATTTTGTAAATTTTTAATGTCAATTTAAGCCTAAAAATACTTGATTTTAGATTTTGGGAAAAAATAAAATCAAAAGAAAAATTATGTTAAGATTAAAAAAAATTTTCTAAGTCTGTGTTTTTCCGGTTTTTTTAGTTGGGGAGAGAAGAGGATTCATCTTTCGGTTCTAAGTAAAAATTTCGCTTCCTCTATTTTAGATAAAGCAGGATTCGTCCCGCGATTACTAAGTCTTTTTCAAAACACTTCGTGTTTCAAAAAAGCCTAAGTATCGCTGGACGCGGCTCGGAAAGGTGAAAAATTTGAAAATTTTTCTTTTCTTCTGTCGTTGCGGAGAGAACAGGATTCGGTCACAAGTCACTAAGTCTTTTGTTCGCTCTCCGCTACGCTACGAACTCCAAAAGACTAAGTGCTCGCGACCCCAGCTCGACAAATTGAAAAGTTTTTTCAAAACTTTTCTTTGCCTGCGCTTTTCGAATCCTGTCTCTCGAACGTGACGACAGAAGAAAACACCAGCTTAGGCCGGTGTTTTCTTCTGTCGTTGCGGGGATTAATGGATGAAGTTCGAACCTCTATATTGTTGAAAGTAGGGAGTGAGGAATAAAAAAAGCCCAACGAATGTTGCTGTTGAGCTCAATTTTGTTCAGGCGGAATAGTTTATTCAGTTGGGTTTATTTCCTCAACCTCATCATCGTACATAAAACCCCATTCTTCTGGGTGTCCAAGAGGGGCTAAGTTTACATCATAACCACCTTCTCGCTTTATTATTACATCAAATTCGAGATTTTTGGTCTTCTCGAGAAAACCAGGTATCTTTAATCTATGCTGCTTAATTACCCGAACTTTGATATCTTTAACTTCCTTTCTTTCAGTTACGCTACCGTTTGTTGAAATCCATAGTTGTGTCATTCTTTTTCTCCTTATTGAAGATGGTATTCTTCTATTTTTTACTAAAAATTCAAAAATCTTTTTCCTGACAATAGAATAACACCACCTCTCGGTGGTGTCAATACTTTGCTCCGCTGGGTGGACGACATTCGAACCTCATTAATTATGAGTTTTTTCGATCTTTATTAGAGAACAGGATTCGACCTTCCAGTTCTAAACAAAAATTTCGTCTTCACTTCGTTACGACTCATTTTCGTTAAGAACTCGCAGGCCCGTCGCTCAAATTTTTTCTCCGCTAAACGCTACGAAAAAATAAATTCGCTCTCGTTCGAATCCTGTTCTCCTGCGTCGACAACTAAAAAACAATCCCTTGGTCAGGATTGTTTTTTAGTTGTTGCGGAGAGAACAGGATTCGAACCTGCGGTGGGTTGCCCCACACTCGCTTTCCAAGCGAGCACCTTAAGCCACTCAGCCATCTCTCCAATATTTATGAATAATATACTATTTCCGATATCTTTTTAAACTTAACAAAACAACGAGTGGCTTAAGGAAACCTTAATCCCACTTCCCTTCGGTCAGATTCAGTGCTCCACCGCCCTTCATCCACTCAACCATCTCTTCCTTTTAGCTTAAATTTTAATTACCACTCAAATGGTTTATCTACAGTACAACAGTATAAACCATTTTGTTTGCATAGCCAATTGTAATCAGCTTCGCAATTTGCAATTCCAACAACAAAACATGTCTCCTTATTATTTTTACATAAATTTGATAAAGAAAGAAACGTCCAAACCATTTTAAACAAGGGTCTCGTCCACCAGTTATAATCCCATCCCATCAACACAAAACTAGGATTAAATTTTTTAATATCGCTTCTTATACTCCAAGGAAATATAGAGATTATTCCTAATTTTATATCAGTTTTTCCCCAAGGAAATTTTTTTGCTACTTTTTTAAAACCAAAAACCACGATTTTTTCTTTTAAAGAATATTTTTTAAACAAATCAACCATTTGCAAGAAAAGTTTTTCATCGTATTCCTTCATTTCAACTAAAATATCTAAATTTTTATCAGATAGGAAAATTAAACCTTCCTCTAGCCCTAAAGCTTCTCCTGATATATCAGGATCATGAGAAATTATTAACCTATCTTTATTAGGAGACCATCTAACATCAATTTCAATACCATCTACGCCATTTTCAACAGCTTTTTGAAAAGACGATAGTGAATTTTCTTTCTCCCCAACCGACCAACCTCTGTGCGCAAAGATTTTCATATTATTTTCCACCTATTAAAGCCTCAACTCTTTCTTCCACAGGTGGGTGAGTCATAAACATTTTAACCATACTTTTACCTTTGAAAGGATTTGAAATATACATATGAGCTGTGGCTCTATTAGCTTTCTTTAATTGAATTCCACTACCTGATATTTTTTTTAAAGCATCCGCCAAACCTCTAGGATTAGAAGTTAGAAGAGCCCCTGAAGAATCCGCCAAAAACTCTCTTTTTCTAGATATGGCTAACTGTATCAATGTTACTGCAATGGGTGCCAAAATAGCCAAAACAACGCCAATTACGGCCATAATATTTGAACCTCCACTATCTGAATCACGACTACCTCCAAAAATCAAAGACCATCTAAACCAATCAGCCAAAAGAGCCACAAAACCAACCAAAACAACGACGATGGTTGAAAGCAAAATATCTCGATTACCGATGTGAGAAAGCTCGTGAGCAATAACACCTTCCAGTTCATTTTTTTCTAAAATATTTAACAAGCCAGTGGTGACAGCAACAGCTGAATTTTTTGCATTTCTACCTGTTGCAAAAGCATTGGGAGAAGAATCACTTATTATATACAATTTAGGCATCGGCAATCGAGCTTTCATGGAAAGATTTTGAACGATACCGTAGAGCTCAAAGTTTTCATTTTTATCCGCTAATTTTGCTCCAGACATTTTTAACACAACCTTGTCAGAAAACCAATAACTAAAAAAGTTCATTAAAAGACTAAAGATGACGGCAAAATATAAAATATTTGAATCTTCCATAATCTGACTAAAAACAAATCCAATAGCGATTACAACCACAAAAAAAATAATCATTAGAAACCAAGTCTTAGAAATATTTTTTGCTTTATTTTGATATAAGGATGACATAAAAGTATATTACCATAATTATGTTGAATTTATAAAGTATAAATGATATCATACTTGTTGTGTTTAGAAGTTTTAAAGACAAATAGAATAGTATGCCGAGGTGGCGAAATTGGTAGACGCACTAGCCTTAGGAGCTAGCGAGGTAACTCATGGAGGTTCAAGTCCTCTCCTCGGCACCAGTAGTAACTTGTTCGGAATTAAGAATATGGAGCGATTTTGCGGAAGCCAAAATCGCGCTTTGATTTTCGCCAAAACCCTTTCCGCCTACGGCGGAAGCTGTGAAATCCCATAATTCCCCCCAGCGTATGGAAACCGTTTTGTCCTTGATTTCAGGGTTAGAGCCGATTTTCTGAAAAAACTTCTTCCATTCCAAGTGATTGTAAGTTTTTTCTAAATCGGCCGCTTGTTTCAAGGACAAAACGAAACTCCGCAAGGGTTCGACCCAATTCTTTCTCTGTTGCCCAAAATTTGTTTCTGATTCGAGCAAACCCGCTTTTTCACGCATGAGCAGGTCTTTGCGTTGTAGATACATTTCTCTTTCAATATCGCCGTCAAGAAAAACTGAAACGAGCTTATTCAGTTTTTCTTCGTTTGCTCGAATCTTCTCTTTCAAATTTTTGGCAACATTTCCTTTTTCAGAAATTGATTCGTTTTCCCAAGCAGTAACCTGCTTGTCCATTTTTTCAATTTCAGAAAAAGGAAGCGACACTGATTGAAGCAGTGTTTGCAATTGTGTGGCGAGTACCTTTTCTTGCGTATACGGCTGTGCGCACCTTCCATTTTTCTTGGTGCAACGATAGTAAGTGTAGCGTGTGCCAAAACGATTGGTGGCATATTGAGCCGTAATCGCACAGCCGCACTCGCCACACTTTGCAAACCCCGTAAATGCGAACGGAAGCGCAATCTTGGACTTTCTCGGCTTCTTGCGCGAAGTGAGCACCTTTTGGACTGCTTCAAACAGTGTCGGAGAAAGAATTGGCTCAAAGTTTCCGTTGTGCCATTCACCGCGATGTTTGATAAATCCCAAGTACGCGCGATTAGTGAGCATTTTCACAACGGAAACTTTGGCAAATGGCGTTCCTTTTTTCTGAACAACGCCGTGATCCGCCAAAAAATCCGCTAGAGATTTGAGCGTATATGTTCCCGTGGCGTATTCCTCAAACGCTCGCTTGATGATACGAGATTTCACTTTGTCAGGTTCAATATTTTTTGTTTTCAAATTATTCACATATCCGAAAGGAGCGAGCGTTAGCCATTCACCACGGCGGATTTTTTGGCGGATACCACGCTTCACATTTTCAACCAAGTTGTCAGAAAAATATTTGGATTGGCCGAACGCCACTTGCAACATGAATTTCCCTTGCGGAGTTGGCTCAAACCAAAACTGCGGAAAGCGTAAAGAAGCAATTCTGTTGATGTCTATGAGATAGATAATTTTTCCGCCATCAACAGAATTACGGGCGAGACGGTCGGGGTGCCAAGATAATATTCCCAAAGGTTCGGGAGATTTTTCAATATACTCAATCATTTTGGCAAAACCGTCTCGCCCGGGCTTCTTTGCGCTTTTCGCTTCCGTAAATACTTTTATGATTTCAATGCGTTCTCTGCTCGCATATTCGCGTAACTCAAAAAGCTGTGCCTCGATAGACATGATTTGCTGGTCGTCTTCCTCGGTACTCTTGCGAGCATAGAGAACGCATTTAGTTTTGGTTTGAGTTGTTTCCATACGCTGGGGGGAATTATGGGATTTCACAGCTTCCGCCGTAGGCGGAAAGGGTTTTGGCGAAAATCAAAGCGCGATTTTGGCTTCCGCAAAATCGCTCCATATTCTTAATTCCGAACA